>CANQJW010000005.1 GCA_947624345.1 uncultured Clostridia bacterium
GGCTTTGAAATTGAAAAGAACTTCAGAGGCTCGCACCTTTCTATAAAGGTGAATAACGACGCTCACGTTGAAAGCGGGGTCAAGTCCGTTATATTGAACGGTGAAGCGCTTGACGGCAAGCTGATTCCGGCAGATAAGCTCAAAGAACAAAATGACATTGTAGTTACGATGGGATAAATGATAAAAGGTGCGGACAAACCGCACCTTTTTTGATGATTGACAACGTATAACTTAGATGATATACGTTTTAAGAAATATTTATATATTTAAAATGCGAAGAGATTTAAGTCACTTCGCATTAGTTTTATATATTCTGATCATATCTTACAGCACAGTTCTCTCGATTGCCTTTTTCCAGCCTGATAAAAGGGCTTCTCGTTTGCTATCTGAAATATCGGGGATAAATTCATATTCAATTTTTTGATTATCCTTAATGTCATTCATACTTTTCCAGTAGCCTGATTTCAGCCCAGCAAGATATGCACAGCCAAGAGCCGTAGTTTCTATGCATATAGGACGAAGAACATTACAGCCCGTTATATCGCTTTGGAACTGCATAAGAAAATTGTTTTCGCTTGCTCCTCCATCGACTTTGAGAGTGTTTATCTTCATTTCCGAGTCGGCTTCCATAATTTCAATAACTGCGTTTATCTGATAGGCGATCGCTTCAAGAGCCGAGCGAACTATATGCTCTCTGGTCGTACCTCTTGAAAGTCCGCAGAGAACGCCTCTTGCGTCAGCATTCCAGTATGGAGCGCCAAGCCCCACAAAGGCAGGGACAAAATAAACTCCGTTTGTGTCGGAAACAGAAAGCGCTAAAGGCTCGCTTTGAGCCGCAGAGTCGATAATTCCAAGCCCGTCACGAAGCCATTGAACAGCTGCTCCTGCCACGAAAACTGAACCCTCGGAAGCGTATGTTACCTGACCATTAACGCTCCAGGCGATAGTTGTCAAAAGCCCGTTTTGAGAGAATACGGGCGCATCTCCTGTATTCATCAGCATAAACGCTCCGGTGCCGTAGGTGCATTTGAAGTCGCCCTTATTAAAACACGCCTGACCGAAAAGAGACGCCTGTTGGTCTCCTGCAACGCCGCAGATTTTTATTTTTCCTTTTGAGATCAAGGTTGTGTAGCCATAGTCGTCGCTCGACTCTAAAACCTTTGGAAGCATACATTTTGGAATATCTAAAAGCTTTAAAATGTCATCGTCCCACTCAAGAGTGTTTATGTTGAACATCATAGTCCTCGACGCATTAGAGTAGTCGGTAGCGTGAACTCTGCCCTCGGTGAGCTTCCATATGATATAGCTGTCCACAGTTCCGAACAGGAGTCTGCCGCTTTGTGCGCTTTCACGAGCGCCTTTTACATTGTCAAGAATCCACTTTATCTTTGTGGCGGAAAAATAAGGGTCGATTATCAGACCGGTTTTTTCCTTTATCATATCCGAATAGCCTTTTGAAGCAAGCTCTTTGCAGTATTCTGATGTTCTTCTGCACTGCCAGACTATTGCGTTATATACAGGCTCGCCGGTTTTCTTATCCCAGATTATCGTTGTTTCACGCTGATTTGTTATGCCGATTGATGATATATCGCCTGCATCAAGATTTTTGCTCAAAAGAACCTCTTTGGCTACAGTCAGCAGGGAAGTCCATATATCGTTGGGGTTATGTTCAACATAACCGTTTTGTTTGAAAATCTGCGGAAATTCTTTTTGCTTTTGAGCAATAACCTCACCTGATTTATTGAACAGAATGGCACGAGATGAGGTCGTTCCCTGATCGAGAGCTAAGATATATTTTTTCATAACTGATAATCCTTTCCAAGATGATTTTAATAATAGATAGTATAACATACACCTCGACAAAAAGATATATTAATATTCAATAAAAAATCAATATATCTATTGACATTTCGCTCAAAAGGGTATACAATGGTTACAAATTGATTACACAAAGGTGTAATTTATTTTTCATAACAAAAGCATATAGTTAGAGATAGATAATATATGTATAAAGCATTATATTGCTTGAACAAGGAAAGGGAATAGATATGAAAGGCAAGAGAATCAAAAGGCTTTTTGCTTTAGTTCTTTCGTTATCATTAGCGGTTTCTGTGTTTTCACTCAGCAATTATGACGGCGGAAAAATACAGACATCAGCAGCACCTACATATGAGGATTATCAAAGGCAGATAGCCGATCTTGAAAGTCAGGAAAAACAGCTTGACAAACAGATTGCAAAAAACGCAGAGAGTCTTGCAGACGAAGAGGCGAGACAAGAGGTCTTAAATAAAAAGATTTCAACAGTGGAAAGCAAGATTTCTACTTTTGAGGAATACAGCAGTAAGCTTGAGAGCGATTTAGCGGATACTGACGCAAAAATCAGAGAGACTCAAGTGAATTTGGAACAGAAGAAAAAAGAAATCAAAGACGGCATTGATGACTTCAAGTCAAGGCTGAGGGCGATGTATGTTTCGGGGGCTGAATCTTACACGCAGGTTTTGCTTGAATCGGAGGATTTTTTTGATGTTCTTATGAGGTTTGAGCTTGTTAAGCGGGTCGCCAAGCATGATAACGATACGATAGACAAGCTTCTTGAACTCAAAAAGCAGTATGAGGCTGAAGAAGAGAAGTATCAGGAGCAGAAGAAACAAATGGAGGACACTGCTCAAAAGTATGCAAAGCAGCTTACAAAGCTGGCAGAGGAGCAGTCAAATCTTGAGACATTAAAGGCTGAAAGTGAGGCTAATGCTGCAAGTATTCAAAGCATGAACGATGAGCTTAACATCAAGAAAAATCAAGTTTCAAGACAGAAGGATCGGGCTGAATATAATGCAACCACGACAACAACGACTACTACAACCACGACAACTACCACTCAGCCGACAAAGGCATATAACCCTAATAATTCAGGCAGCGGCTCGTCAGGAAATTCAGGCAATAGCGGTAATTCCGGCGGTTCAAGCGTGGGATATTCAGGCGATATTGGCACAGTAGTTAATTATGCCAAGAGTATGGTTGGCGGTTCATATGTCTGGGGCGGTTCGAGCTACAGAGCGACTGACTGTTCAGGGCTTGTTATGCTTTCCTATGCACAGGTAGGAATTTCACTTCCTCACAATGCAGCGGCTCAGACCGGATACGGAAAGTCGGTCAGCTATGATAATATGCAGCCGGGAGATCTTATCTTCTTCGGTTCAAGCTACTATCATGTTGCTATGTATATCGGAAACGGTATGATGGTTCACGCTGAGAACTCAAGCACGGGAATAGTTATTTCCTATGTATCTTCGTTTTCGCAGTACAATCCGATTTCTGCAATCAAAAGAATAATTTATTAAAAAAAACAGATAGCTCAAGCCCTGAGTTATCTGCTATACGGAGATGTCGCCTAGTCCGGCTTATGGCGCACGACTGGAACTCGTGTTGACGTTTGTAGCGTCTCGAGGGTTCGAATCCCTCCATCTCCGCCACCGGCGAGCCGCCGGAGCCTGTTCGCGTTTTGCATTTTGTGGAATGTGAACTTTTTGTATCTCGCGTTAGTAGTACATCTTTTTTGCTACCTCTTTCCATCAACGCTGACGTTGCATCCGTTCCACGCATTAGTTTGAGCGTGAATTTTTATTTTGTTCTCGTGTTATAGATTTTTGTGTATTGATACGACTATTAACGAGCCGCCGGAGCCTGTTCGCGTTTTGCATTTTGTGGAATGTGAACTTTTTGTATCTCGCGTTAGTGGTACATCTTTTTTGCTACCTCTTTCCATCAACGCTGACGTTGCATCCGTTCCACACATTAGTTTGTGCGTGTATTTTTTATTTTGCTCTCGTGTTATAGATTTTTGTGTATTGATACGACTATTAACGAGCCGCCGGAGCCTGTTCGCGTTTCGCATTATGTGGAACTTGAAGTTTTTGTATCTCGCGTTAGTTAGTGCGTAGCTTTTCTTTTATGTAGGGAGGGAACTTTTATGATTTGTCCAATATGCGGGGCAGAACTTGAAAATAATGCTAGTGAATGTCTCTTATGCGGATATAAGCTTTCAGATAACGCACAGGAGAATAAGTCACTTGTTTCTGAAGAAAATGCAAGCAATGTTGTAAACAAAGATAATAAAACATCTAGTCCGAAAAAATCTAAGTTGCCTATAATAATCGTAATTGTAATAGTTATACTTTTATTAGCCGGTATGGGTGTATATGGATATTATATTATGAAAAACCAAAATAATATTCCGTTATCATCGGAATCAGCGAATACCGGTATTCAAACTGAAACTACTGCTGAACAAACTACGACTACAACTACCACCGCAGTTAAAGAAGTTTATGCTAGTGATTTAGTTAAGATTACAAAAGGTAAGCTTCTTAAGAAATACTTTAACAATATATATGACACTGATTATATATCTTTAGGACAGCAAAATGCCGTATCATTAGAAAACACATCAGTTTTTCCATATTATAAATTTGCTTTTGGCTGGATGTCAGCAGATGAAGTGTCTAACGATGATGTAACTTGGGGTATTCACGTTTTACCGGGTGGAAAAATAAACGATAAAATCACTATTGGTATGACTTATAATGAGCTTAAAGAGATCTACGATTTTGAAGGTGCGTCACTGGATGGAGGTACTTTTGGGTATACAGCGTGGATTAAAGTTGATGGCGTTAAGTGGGGGATTGAATTTAAATTAAATACAAATGACAAAGCCGGACTGGGTTATCCTGAGTTAGGCGAACCTGTGGATTTGAGTGATATAAATCCGCCGAGTGATTTGGGGTATTATATTGAGAGTATTCAGTAGTATTTGTGTTTGATTATACAAATAAATAGTAATAAGTAATAGTGAATAGTGAAGAAGTATAGGAAGTATAGAGCTGCCATAGATACTCCACATACTTTTTTAGGACGTGGATTTTCATTTAGTTGCACTAAAATGTGCAACTTTTTCTTTTTATAAGATATTTTTGAAAGCAGAATTTGTTTTCAAATAAGAGGCAAAGGAGGGTAATAAGTAATAATGTCGATCAACTATGAAAAATCGCTCGGCAGACGGCTTGCCGATTTCAGTGCCCGATACTATAATCCGCCTGTGAATACCGCGTCAAAAGGTCAGTGCGTGTGGTATACGCAAGGACGAGCCTATGAAAAGAAAGGCGTTTATATCGGCGCAAGGGGTAACGCCAGAGATGTCTATGAGAGCTGTAAGAAAGACGGCTTTCAGGTATCTCGGTATCCTAAGCCTAATTCAATAGCCTGCTTTAACGGCGGTACTTATGGTCATGTCAGTTTTGTTGAGTATGTGATTGCCGATACGGTATATTATACAGAAGCTAATGCAAATGCAGATAATGTACTTTCGGATGATGACGGCATACTCAAAAAGATGTCCTTGACCGAATGGATGAGGCAGCCAAATCTTCAGGGGCATATTGTTGTCAAAAGCGAAAAGCTGATAAGCTATAAGATTGTTACAAAGAAAGGCAAAATCGGGCTATATAAATCCGGCGATATTAGAAAGAAAAACAAGTTCAAAAACATAAAGGAAGATGAAGTCAAGGTCGTTGCCGGAAGCGGAAAGCTAAAAGACGGCAGGGATATAGTCAAAGTTTTGTATGATAACAGTTATTATTGGGCGATAAGAATAAATAAGTTGGGTATCAGAAAGTTAAAAAGAAAATAACAAAAAATTCCTTTTTCTTGACAAAATAAAATAATAGTGTATTATGTTTTATTGACCCCTTTGATAATAGATATTATCATTGTAAATATATCATATTTTATGTAGTAATCTTTAAACGGGGAGATATTTTAGAAGTGATAGGTACAGATAACTTACAATTGAATGTTGCAGCAGAAAAAAGCAAGGTTCATAACCTTATGTCAAAGACAATTGTTGTGGCCTTTTGTGCAATGATATGCTGTGCATTGTGGGGAAGCGCTTTTCCTTGCATTAAAATAGGGTATAAGCTTTTCCAAATAGGAAACGATGATGCGTTTTCTCAGATTTTATTTGCAGGGATAAGGTTTTTCTTAGCCGGTATTTTTACGGTGTTGATAGGTAGTTTGGTTGAGAAAAGACCGCTTCTCCCAAGTAAAAAATCAGCAGGTAAAATAGTTATGCTTTCTTTGTTTCAGACGATTATTCAGTATCTGTTTTTCTATATAGGTCTGTCGCATACAACGGGAGTTAAAGCGTCTGTTCTCGACGGAGCAAGTGTGTTTATTGCTCTTTTTGTATCAACTATGGTATTCAGACTTGAGAAAATAACACCTGCGAAGGTGTTGGGAAGCCTGATAGGTTTTATTGGTGTGATACTTATAAATCTGACGGGGCTTAATTTTCAGTTCAGCTTTAAAGGCGAGGGCTTTATTCTGATGTCAGCAATAGGATACGCACTTTCATCTGTGTTTATGAAAAGGTATTCATCTGATACAAGTCCGCTTCTTTTAAGTGGCTGGCAGTTTATGTTCGGCGGAGCAGTTATGGCAATAGTGGGGGCGATTTTTGGCGGAACGCTAAAAGTAACTCACGCTAAGGCTTTGCTTATGCTTTTGTATCTTTCGCTTCTGTCAGCGGTTGCTTATAGCCTGTGGTCTGTGCTTTTGAAATACAATCCTGTATCTAAGGTTACGGTTTTCGGGTTTTTAAATCCTGTGTTTGGCTCGGTATTCTCGCTTGTATTTTTGAGGGAAAGAGATAGTTTTGGGCTGTCGGCTTTGTGTTCGATAATTCTGGTGAGCATTGGTATTTATATTGTAAACCGCAGGGGAACAGTGAGAAAACAGAAGAAGTATTCATAATATTCTGAAAGAGGTTATACTTATGAATAAGGTCAACTATGAGTATAAGAATTTCAAGATAGGCGGCGGAGGCTTTGTAACAGGTCTTGTTTTTCATAATAAAATACCGGATATTCTTTATGCAAGAACTGATATAGGCGGTGTTTACAGGTTCGATTTTGAAAACAGCAGGTGGGTTTCTCTTATTGACAGCATTACGTCGATAGAGCCAAATCAGTGCTATCCCTTATCAATAGCATTAGACGAAAACGACGGTAATGTTCTTTACATAGCCTGCGGAGATCATAAAAAAGGCGAGCTTTGCATAAGTCATAATAAGGGTGAGAGTTTTGAAATAAAACCAATTCCGTGCGGTATTCACGGAAACTGTATGGGCAGGGCAACAGGCGAAAGGTTAATAAAAATCGGGAATGATTTGTTTTTTGCCTCTCAATCGTCTGGTCTTTTGCGGTCGAGCGACGAGGGCGCAAGCTGGGATAAGCTGAATGTAAACGGCGAAACTAATCTGACATTTGTAAACGCTGTTCAGTCGGGCAAAAACCGCACAGTTTTCGTAGGTGCAAGCGGAGGAGAGAATATCTCTGATAAGGACGGTCAAAAATTCAGAGGACATTCGCTTTATGCCTCATATGATAACGGAGAGAGCTTTTTTAAAGTTGCTCAGCCGGAGGCTGATTATTCTGCTGTCTCGGCTTTAGCGGGGTTTGTTGCCCAGAGAAGTTCTTTCGGCACTGATAAAAAGACCGGCAAGCGGTATTTTTATGTTACATTCTGTCAAACGGGTGAGGATAAGGATCCTTACAGATACACCTGCGATTCGGCTAAAATCGCAAGCGGAAGAATATTCAGATATGAGCTTGATAACAACGGCAGGATAATTGTAAATATGCAAAAGGATATTACGCCTGAAAATGTCTTAGGCGTGGGACTGAGCGGAGTGGATCTCCGTGACGGAATGTTAGTTTTGTCGGAAATAGGCGAGGCTCACCCTAACAGTATCTATATAAGTCTTGATAACGGCGATAGCTGGAAACAGATCCTATATGATTTAAGCGTGGGAAAAATGAATTTTACAGTGCCTTATATGAAGCCTGAATATAATTCCAACAGGCTTTTGGTTCACTGGATGAGCGACATAAAAATAAACCCGTTCGACCCGGATATGGCGGTGTTCAATACAGGTACGGGCGTGTTTGTATCAAAGAATTTAACCGTCTCTAAAAACGGCGGCACAGTCGTATGGGAGCCTCTTTGCGAGGGTATGGAGGAAACCGTTCATATCAATGTGTACAGCCCCCCTAAAGGAGATATAAGATGTATAGATATTGTCGGCGACTTGGGAGGCTTTGCGTTTTCAAGCGTTGATGATATTTCTGAAAATTCTTTTGCGAACGAAAACGGAGACAGATATATAACCTGTCTGAATGCTGATTTTACTGATGAGAACCCGTATGTTGTTGCTGCAACTCCCAGAGGCAACTGGACCGGCGAGACTGTCGGCGGAGTTATTATTTCTCACGACCAATGCAAAACCTGGAGGCACTTGGATTTTCCATACGGATTAAGTGAAAAGATAGACGCACTTTGCGACAATATAAAAAAGCCGAACACAGA
Organism: uncultured Clostridia bacterium; assembly: GCA_947624345.1. Taxonomy (GTDB): domain Bacteria; phylum Bacillota; class Clostridia; order Oscillospirales; family Ruminococcaceae; genus UMGS1601. The sequence continues at coordinate 8,419 of CANQJW010000005.1, forward strand.
CTCAGGCTGGGTAGCTTTATCAGCGGACGGGAAAAGAATAATCTGGGCTATTGCTCAGCAGCACGAATTTTTGACCGACGGCGTGGTTTATACCGACGACGAGGGAAAGACGTGGAGAAAGTCTGTTTTTATCGGCAGCCGAGATTTTGAAAAAGATCCTGTAACTTTATTTATTGTTGCAGACAGGGTAAACCCGAATATCTTTATGGCGGTAAATAAAGAGTCTGAAATGTTTATAAGCGTTGATAAGGGTAAAACCTTTTATGAGTGTATTCCGAACAAAATATTTGAACTTCCGAAGAGCAGAAGAGAGCTTAAACTTCGGCATATTGAGGTGCGTGCAGAAATCGGAAAGGAAAAAACCCTTTGGTTATCTTTTGGTTCTGCAGGGCTTTGGCGTCTGCAATTTGACGAAATTGCTAAGACGGTAGACTGCATTCATATTACAAAGCCGAACGAATTTACTCGCGGCGTGGGATTTGGCAAGCCTAAAGACGGTTCTGATGTGCCTGTTATATATACAAGCGGAACTATTAACGGTAAATACGGCTATTGGAGAAGCTGCGACTACGGAGAAACCTTCGAGCTTTTAAGTAATGATGATCAGCATTTCGGAACGGTGCTAAGTATTTCGGGAGATCCGAGAGAGTTCGGTACCTTTTATATTGCAACAGGCTCAAGAGGTCTTTTCTGTGCGAGAGAAGTAAAATAACAACCGTATTTTTGAAGCTGACGTAAAAAGATTATCACATTTTACAAAAATATCATTGCATTTTAGTGCAATATCACGTTTGGTATATCGTTGACGAAATACTTTATAAATGGTATAATTATCTTATATAATAATTGCGGCATTTTATAATTCTTTGGCGTTTTGTAAGGTGTTATTGTGATTTAGGAGGATTGTTGTATGGCAGATCATAAAATAAAATCCGTTTTTGATAAGGAGTTCAAAAAATACGGAAGAGTTATCGAGGGTTATAATCTCAGCGATGTTTTAGACGCTATGGAAAACACACCGCTTCCGTCTGATGTAGCATATGTTCCGAGTGTTCCATCGCTTGAGGCTCTTAATATTAAAAAGGCTCTTATCTCTGAGGTCTACGGAGGACTGCCTTGTCAGGTAGGATATTGCAACGGCAACAACTATGCACTCAATGCACTTGAGTATCACCGTTCAAGCGAAATTAATATTGCGGCGACCGACCTTATTCTTATGCTCGGCTGGCAGCCCGATATTGAGGACGATTTTACATATGATACAAGCAAGGTAGAGATGTTTAAAGTGCCAAAGGGAGTTATGATAGAAGTCTATGCTACGACGCTGCACTATGCTCCGTGCAACGCAAATGACGGCGGTTTTAAATGCGTTGTTGTACTTCCGAAGGATACAAATACAGATCTTTCGGGAAGCGTTGATAAGTCGATAGGAGACAACAAATTGCTGTTTGCTAAAAATAAATGGCTTATCGGTCATGAGGAGTCGGGAGTTCAGCAAGACGGCGGATTTATCGGACTCAAAGGCGAGAACTTAAAACTCGGTAATTAATTTCAGTTGAAAAAGCATTGTGCTTTATAATATTACTAAATATGGAGGAATAATAATGTTTGACAATATGCCAAAAGTAAAAATCGGAATTGTAGCGGTTTCAAGAGACTGCTTTCCTGAGAGCCTATCTGTTTCGAGGAGAGAAGCATTAGTTAAGGCTTACAAGGAAAAATACGGTGCAGATGATATTTATGAGTGTCCTATCTGTATTGTTGAAAGCGAAATTCATATGGTTCAGGCTCTTGAGGACATAAAGAAAAACGGATGTAACGCTCTTTGCGTTTATCTTGGAAACTTTGGTCCTGAGATTTCTGAAACATTGCTTGCAAAGCACTTTGACGGACCATCAATGTTCGTAGCGGCAGCTGAGGAGCGCGGCGACAACCTTTGTCAAGGCAGAGGCGACGCTTACTGCGGAATGCTCAATGCAAGCTATAATCTGAGACTAAGAAACATCAAAGCATACATACCCGAATATCCTGTAGGAACAGCAGAAGAATGTGCTGATATGATAAACGAGTTTGTTCCTGTTGCAAGGGCAATTGTAGGACTTAAAGATTTGAAAATCATTTCATTCGGACCTCGTCCGCTTAACTTTATGGCGTGTAACGCTCCTATAAAGCCTTTATTTGATTTGGGCGTTGAAATAGAGGAAAACTCAGAGCTTGATTTGTTTGAGGCTTTCAAGATGCATGACGGCGACCCAAGAATTCCCGATATCGTTAAGGACATGGAGGCAGAGCTTGGAGAGGGCAACAATAAGCCTGAGATTCTTCCAAAGCTTGCACAATATGAGCTTACTCTGTTAGACTGGATCGAAGCGCACAAGGGCTACAGAAAGTACGTTGCAATAGCAGGAAAATGCTGGCCTGCATTCCAGACGCAGTTTGGATTTGTTCCGTGCTATGTAAACAGCCGTCTTACTTCAAGGGGTATCCCTGTTTCCTGCGAGGTTGATATTTACGGTGCGCTCAGCGAGTTTATCGGAACCTGCATTAGCGATGATATAGTTACACTTCTTGATATTAATAACACTGTTCCTTATGATTTATATGATGAAGATATCAAGGGCAAGCACGACTATACAACAAAGGATATATTTATGGGCTTCCACTGCGGAAATACAAGCTCAAAGAAGCTCACAAGCTGTTCTATGAAATATCAGATGATCATGGCAAGAAGCCTTCCTGAGGAGGTTACTCAGGGTACTCTTGAGGGAGACATTATCCCAGGCGATATTACCTTCTTCAGACTTCAAAGCACCTCCGACGGAAAGCTGCGTTCATACATAGCTCAGGGAGAGGTTCTTCCTGTTGCAACCCGTTCATTCGGAGCGATAGGTATATTTGCTATTCCTGAGATGGGACGTTTCTATCGCCATGTTCTGATCGAGGGCAACTTCCCTCACCACGGAGCTGTTGCATTCGGTCACTTTGGAAAGGCTATTTTCAGCGTGTTCAGATACTTAGGTGTTGAGGATATTGGCTTCAACCAGCCTAAGGGAATGCTCTATAAGAGCGAGAATCCGTTTAAATAATCTAAACAATATTAAATCAGGGACAGTTCTTTTGAACAAGCCTGATAAGGGAGTAATTATGAATAATACGGTGCAGCGTCAGAAATGGTGCTGCACCGCATTTTATTGCACATATTGCACATATATTTTATTACGGGGTTTTTGAGAGGCTTGTGGCGATACAAAAACTATGCTCACTGTTTTTACAGATGAAAAAAGCGTCCAAGCTTTTACACTTGAACGCTGTGATTGAATCTTTTATGTGGGTTAACAATGGGAATTTTTATTTTCATCTCTCCGTTTCCTCGATTTGCTCGATTGCCTGTGCTGTCAGTTTCACCTCATACCGCATACTCAAATCTCCTCACGGATTTTGGAAAAGGCTTCGTCCACGGACAGTCCCTCGCCGGATTTCGCCTGATTATATCCTTTTTCCATCATGGCGTTAAATTGTTCATCATTGTCTCTTGTGGGCATTTTCGGGACGGTAATAGGATACGGAACGCCACCCGTCATAATGATTTGCCGGTACAAGGTATCAATCAGAACAGAAACAGGAAGTCCGATTCTTTCCAAAACCGCCTCAGCCTGCCGTTTGATTTCCGGCTGAATACGAGCTGTTACATTTGCGCTTTTTATCGCCATCATAAGCACCTGCCTTTTTGTTTTAATTATATCATATTGTATGGCGAATTGCAATACAATATTCAAGTTTTTCAACCTGCGTGGTAAAAAGGTTTTCCTTTTACGAAAATGCGATTTTGAATTTGGGCATAAAGAAAGACAACATAAAAGCATTTCTGTTTTCTGTGCTTTCTTGCGCTTTGCAAATGCCCTTTCGTTTGTATTTTTGATTGCTGCTTTTTAATTACTGCTCTAAGCGGCGTTAGTTTTTGAGACGCCCTTTTTAAAACTTAAAATTTGTAATTTTATTATGGAAATATAATCAATTATGTTATTTTTTAATTAATATACTGGTTAAAAAAATCAGTATATTTAAAGCTGAAATTGAAGTATAATAATATTAGATAAATGTCGAAATTAAATTAGTTTTGTCAGAAAAAGTAAAGATATGATTATATGTATTAAAGGCTTATAAAGGGTTAGGAGAATATGAAAAGAATTTTAAAAGAAATAAATTTTAAATTATTATCGTGCGTGTTTGCAGGGTTCTTGTTGTTTGTTTTGCTTTGTCTTTCAATTTTTTCAGCTTTATTAACAAGTAAAACAGAGCAGTTACCGATTGCTAAAAAAGCAAGTGCAGACAGCGTCAATATATCAAGTGAACAAGAATTAGACATAAATAGCTTTATAAATTCAGAGATTGAATTGTCTTTGAAATCAACTGAAAAGGGATTTAAGCTGGAATATACTGCTCTTCCAAACGGCACGGAATATGAAATCTACAGGAAAGTCGACGGGGAAAAGGACTTTACTGTTATTGAAACGACTCAGAAGAATAAATTCACAGACAGCACAGTTATAACAGGTAAAATCTACAGTTATAAGGTAAGAGCAGTTTTAAAGCAAAAGGAAGGCGTGATCACAACAGAGTTTTCAAACAGGATAAAGAGAAAGTATGTCTGGTTTGATAAAAGTAAAAAGATGGTTGCACTCACCTTTGATGACGGACCCGGAAAGTATACAAAGGCGATTTTGAAATGCCTGGATAAATATGATGCCCACGCTACATTCTTTGTTGTGGGAAGCGAGATAAACAAATATAAATCATCTGTAAAAAAGGCGGACTTAATAGGATGTGAAATCGGAAGTCACACATATGATCATTGTGATCTGACAGGCTTGTCCAAAAAAGGAATTAAAAATCAGATCAAAAAAACAGACAAGCGTCTTGAAGCAATTATAGGGCATAAAGCTACTCTTATTCGTCCGCCATATGGTTATGTTAATTCATATGTTAAACAAGTTGTCAAAAAGCCGATAATTACTTGGAATGTCGATACCCGTGACTGGGCAACATTAAGTGCTTCTAAGACATACAAGGCTGTTATGGAAGAAGTCAGTGACGGCGATATAATCCTTATGCACGATATACACAAGTCAACTAAAAATGCTGTTTTAAAGATAATACCTGCTCTTAAGAAAAAGGGTTATCAGATAGTGACGGTTCCCGAGCTTGCCGGATATAAAGGCAAAAAGCTAAAAAGCGGTAAGGTTTATACAGAAATAGATTGATGATTTATCATAAGCATAAAACGACCTGATAACAGATTTTCTGCTATCAGGTTGTTAGTTTTTATCTTTTTGTGAAAATCAAAAACAGGGATATAAGTATTATGTCGCAAAACCAAATGCTATGATGACCGATGGCTTTTGAGAGAATGGCACCTATGCAAGCCCCCAGAATAAAGAACAGGATTATACCTATATATTTGAAAAAGCTGATAAGCGCTTGCCTGTCCTTGTGGTGAGTATATTTGAAAAGGCTTTCAAAACAGCTGCGAAGATTACCTGTGCACATTGTAGAGGCATATGGTATTCCGTCAATTTTTCGAAAGCTGTTTACCTGTATTGAGCATAATAGCGATATTGTGACATTCACTATTCCGTGCGGAACGCTGAGCGGCAAAAAGCCCACAATAAAAAGCAGTAGTATTTCAATAAGTATAATAAAATGCTCCCACTGCAAAAAGCCTATTTTAATGAAGCGGGTTTTGATGATTTCTGTTACATACACTCCCAAGGCAAATGCCAGAATAGGTATAAGATAGTAGCTTGCCTGATAAAAGGCTCCTTTTGCTAGGTTTACAGCAAGCAGGACTACGTTGCCTGTCTGAGCGTTTGCGAACACTCCGCCCCTCAGAATATATGTATGAGCGTCTAAAAATCCGCCGACTATGGCTAACAGACCTCCTGTTATGAACATATCGGCGGGTGAAATCTTTTTTATGTTTTCCTTCGCCGGTTTTATTGTTTTTTCTTTCATAGATAGCTCACAATCCCTTTCAATAGGTAAATGAATTTTATATCAAAATACTTTTAAAAATATAATTTTCAAGAAATATTTTATTCTCTCAGGTTAAAATAATAAATATGAAAAGCTTAAGAGTAAGTAAAAAATCTAGAGTTTTTATAAAACGGATTTATCTGCCCTGTATATCAGCGATAATTATGGGGCTTTTACAAACCTGCTTTGATGTCCCTTTGCTTTGCTTTGTCGGACTTGTTCCGCTGTGTATAAGCGTAATCAACGAGCATAGCTTTTCGGTTTATATCAAGAAATTCTTGGCCTTTGCATTTTTGTATAACATAATCAATTTCAGTTTTTTAATAAGAATAGTTGATTTGGTAAGTCTTCCTAAGGTTGTCGGAATAGCTCTATCCATTCTGGCAATTATTATGATGTCAGCATTTGCGTCAGCAGTTTTAGTTTTGGTAATGTCGGTGTTTCAGAAAATCACAAAGGGAAGAATTATAGATTCGTTTATCTTTGCCTTTTTGTTTGTGTTCGGTGAGTATGTAATGGAAATACTCCCCCTTGTTTCATTTCCGTGGTCAAGGATAGAGCTTTCCTGTATCAGCTTTACGCCTTTTATGCAGACTGCTTCCCTTTTTGGGGGAAGATTTACAGGAGTTATAATAGTTACTATTAACGCACTGATCGCCGTAGGGATAAAGTCATATGCGCTGAATAAAAAGACTGTTAGCTCCTTTGTTTCTGCGCTTCTTATTTATCTGGCGGTTTTCTGTTTTGGAATGATAAAGATGAATTTTGAAATAAAGACAGAAAATCAAGCCTCAGGGAAAAATATAAATGTCTTTATTGCACAGGGTTCAATTATGGGTTCTGAAAAGTGGGATATATCTAAAAGCAAGGTTTTTTTGGAATATGATGAAATCTTGAAAAGCGTTGATTTAAACAAGATTGATTTAGTGGTTATGCCGGAAACTGCCCTTTGTGAGAATATAAATGAAAGCGCTGTTACACCACATCTCAAAAGTATTTCCAAAAGCACCAACACGGTAATCGCAACCGGTAGTTTTTATTATGACAGGGAAAGTGATAAGAAATATAACACTCTTTCATATATTAGTCCCGATTCGATTGATGTTTCGTCCTATTATAAACAGCGGCTTGTGCCTTTTGGAGAATATGTTCCGTTCGGAAAGCTGTTGTCAGACAGAAAAAGCCTTTCTAAAGGCGAGGATAATTTTGCGATAAATACATCTCTTGGGAAAATGGCGTCTGTGGTTTGTATAGAATCAATTTATCCGTCAATCGCCAGAAAGCAGGTTAAAGACGGCGGTATGATAATTCTGGTTTCGTCAAATGATTCGTGGTTTGAAAACACGGCCGCAAGAGAACAACATTTTAGACATTCAAGGCTGAGAGCAATTGAAAACGGAAGATATGTATTAAGAGCCGCAAATTGCGGAATTTCTGCCGTGATAACGCCATATGGCGAGATAGATGATATAATAACAAACAGCAAAAGCGGCAAAATTATATCAAATGCGAGCCTTAATTCAAAGCGTACTCTATACACGATGACTGGCGAGCTTTTTTGGCTAGTATCACTAGGTATAATAATATTCGGATTAAATAAGATGATAAAACAAAGATATGATTTTAAATTTCTCAACAAGGTTTAAAATCGCTTTTGCAAAATAAATAATATCACAGAAAGCTGAAAAAATCTATATTCTTGTATAATATTTAAAAGAATGTGCAATAATATCAACAAGTTCCTAAAAGGGATTTAAATAAATGGCGTTGCAATTGGGGCAATGCAAAATCAGGCGAAGATCTGGAATTTTCAAATTCTTTAATATTTTAATGTAAGCAGATTTTCAGATTTTTCGTTTTAATAAGAAAGGCGGTCACATAATGAAAAGGTTTATTGCAATGAGCTTGAGTCTTGTAGTTTGTGCTATGATGTTTGCAGGATGCGGTGACAATAAGAATAACGACGGAAAAGCATCAAGCAATGACACAACGTCGTCAATGGAAGATGAAACAGAAAGAACGACTACAACAGAAAGAAAAACAGACGACACTGACACTTCAAAAGAAGATGACATGGACAAAGACGCTAATGATGCAAGAGATGACATTTCCAAGGATACTGATGATATAGGCGATGACATTAAAGACGGCGTTGATGACGCAATGGACGGTGCTTCAGACGCAGTTTCTGATGTTGTAAGATAAGACATATCATAAATCATTACAAACTCAATACCCTTGATTCGCAGCTTTAGTGGGGTTACTCATTAAAGACTGCGAATTTTTTTATAAAAGGGCTTGAAATTTGAATTTTTATGTGTTATACTAAATGCACTGATTTTTTTGGAGGAGTAAAAAATGGTTGGAAAAATTGAAATCATTAGCGGTATTTTACTGTTAATCTCGAGTATATTGATTATTCTTGTAGTTTTGGTACAAGAGGGTAAGGATCAGGGAATGACATCTGCAATCGGCGGAGGTCAGAACGATTCATTCTATTCGGGCAATATAGGAAATACCCGTGATGCAAAGCTTTCAAAGCTTACAAAGGTTTGTACTGTTATCTTTTTTATAGTAACGATCGTTGTTGACTTTATTGCATATCGTTATTAACAGTAAAAATTCACCCTGCGTAATCTCACGCGGGGCTTTTTTGTAATTAAGAGAAATCATAAAAGCATAAATCAAAGTGTTCAGAAAAATGTTCCTGAACGCTTTTGTCGTATCTATTATTTATTGTTACTTGTATTTATTTTACTTATATTTAGTTGTTATAGTACCCTCCATTATTGTTATCATTGTTAAAATTATTATTCTGGTTCCACTCGGCATAGCTTGTGTAAGTTTGCGATGTATCTGCATATGAATTATATCCGCTGGTGGTTGTCGTTTCCGGAAGCTTTCCGGAGATATATCCACTATACACATATGCATCATTCGAGCCGTTGAATGAGATTCTGTACCAGCCGTTTTTGTTTTCATAAACTGTAACTTCCGATCCGGTATGAAGCTCACCTATCTGGCTGTAGCTTGAACCTGGACCTGAACGGACGTTTACATCTGATATCACGCTCATTACAGTTCCGCCCTGATCGCTGTAGTTATCGCTGTCAGAATCAAAGTCATTATCATAATTGTTGTCATAAATATTGTTTTGTGAAGAATTATTGCTCTCAGTTTTAAGAGTGACAGGCTTGGTGGTGGTGCCGGTGTGAATACCGAGATTTGTATCGGCTACCAGCATACTGCTTGCAGAGCTTTCACTGCTCGGCAGAATGGCTTTTGTGAATATTATAATCAAAATGATCATCAGAATAAACATACCAACAAAAATAGCTAAACCTATAAGATTATTTTTAGAATTATTATTTTTTAAAGTTTTGTTATTTTTGCCTGAGTTATTTTTTTTACTGTCCTGCATAAAAATCGCACTCCTATAATTTTGTTCCGGGCTTATTTATTATATTTAGCTTTTTTAATAATAAAATTCACTGGTACAATATAATGCATTATAAATGAATTGTACCATAAAAGGGGATAAAAGTCAAATCGAAATAACAGATTATCTCACCGCTTCTTAAAAGGGTATATAAGAAGTATATTCGTATTTAACAGCGGATATGAATAATTTGAATATAAATCCTGCAAAAACAGTGTTAATTATTTAACAATTAGCCTATTGACAATGGTTATAATTATTAGTATAATGGTATTCGTGGAAAGTTGGATTTTTTCAACTGGAATACCTATTTATGAGAGGAGTCAAACTATGGCTAGTTTAACTAAAAACCCAAATGTTAATGCATGGGTAGACGAAATGATTGCATTGACTAAGCCGGATAAGGTCGTATGGATCGACGGCAGCGATGAGCAGCTTGAGGCTCTAAGAGATGAGGCTATTGGGACAGGTGAGATGATAAAGCTCAATGAAGAAAAGCTTCCGGGATGCTTATATCACAGAACGCTTCCTAATGATGTTGCAAGAGTAGAGGACAGAACATTTATCTGTACAAATACAAAAGAAGAGGCAGGTCCTACAAATAACTGGTGTGACCCTGATGAGATGTATGCAAAGCTAACACCTATGTATGACGGCGTTATGAAGGGCAGAACAATGTATGTTATCCCTTATTCAATGGGACCTATCGGTTCACCTCTGGCAAAAGTGGGAGTTGAGATAACCGATTCGATTTATGTTGTTCTTAATATGGATATTATGACAAGAATGGGAGCTAAGGCTTTTGAGAACCTCGGCGATACTTCAAACGACTTTGTAAGAGGTCTTCACTCAAAGGCTGATGTCGATCCTGAAAAGAGATATATCGTACACTTCCCACAGGATAATACAATCTGGTCTATCAACTCTGCATACGGCGGAAACGTACTTCTCGGCAAGAAGTGCTTCGCACTCAGAATCGCTTCATATCAGGGTAAGAACGAGGGCTGGATGGCTGAGCATATGCTTATTCTTGGAGTTGAGAAGCCTGACGGAGAGGTTAAATATATTACTGCTGCTTTCCCATCAGCTTGCGGAAAGACAAACCTTGCTATGCTTATTCCACCTGAGGTTTATACTAAGAAGGGATATAAGGTTTGGACAGTCGGCGACGATATTGCTTGGCTGAAGCAGGGCGAGGACGGCAGACTTTATGCCATTAACCCTGAAAACGGTTTCTTCGGAGTTGCTCCGGGAACAAATGCTAAATCAAACTTCAACGCTCTGGAGTCAACAAGAAAGAATACTATCTTCACAAATGTCGCTATCAACAATGACGATATGACAGTTTGGTGGGAAAAGCTCGACAAGAATCCTCCTGTAAACGCTACAGAGTGGAAGGGCGCTAAGGTAAACGGTCCTGAGTATGTCGCAGAGGGCAACAACCTTGCACACCCTAACTCAAGATTTACAGCTCCTGCTGAAAACTGTCCGTGCATTTCTCCTGAGTTCAATAACCCTGAGGGAGTTCCAATTTCAGCTATTATCTTCGGCGGAAGAAGAGCTAAGACAACTCCGCTGGTTTATCAGTCATTCGACTGGACTCACGGTACATTCGTAGGTTCGGTTGTATCTTCTGAGACAACTGCCGCTGCAACAGGTGCTGTCGGCGTTTTAAGACACGATCCTATGGCTATGAAGCCTTTCTGCGGATACCATATGGGCGACTATTGGGCTCACTGGGTTGAAATGGGTAAGAAGCTTGGCGACAAGGCACCTAAAATCTTCAATGTAAACTGGTTCAAGCAGGACGATAACGGCAACTTTATCTGGCCCGGTTTCGGCGATAATATGAGAGTTCTCGACTGGATCATCAAGAGATGCGAGGGAACAGTTGACGCTCAGGAAACCGCTATCGGATATCTTCCAAAGCCTGAGGACTTAAATCTTGAGGGTATTGAGGACGAGATAACGCCTGAGATTTTAGATCAGCTTTTATCTGTTGACAAGGACCTCTGGAAAGCTGAGGTTGCTGATATTCGCGAGTTCTACAAGCAGTTCGGCGACAGACTTCCTAAGGAAATGTCTGACGAGCTTAATAAGCTTGAGGAAAGACTAAATAATTGATAATTGACAATGGACAATTGATAATGGATAATTGACAATGGATAATTACAAGAAGTTAGAACAGCGTTCGGAATTTTTCTGAACGCTGTTGTCTTGCCTCTGGGTTGCAAAAATTTTTTTGCAACCCCTTGACACCCCTCTCAAAATATGTTATATTATAGATACCAAGTTAAAGGAGGGACTGCTATGTACAACGCAAATTACCCAGTATTTGTAAACGGGGGGGGGGGTATTTCGCCTAACCATTATTTGCTGTGTACAGAATAGTTTTCTAGAATTAGATATTGTAAATAGGGCGTAGTATGCTTAGGCGTACTGCGCCTTTTTGTATTTCTTGGATGTAATTACAAATTACATAGATTATTAAAAAATGAAAGGTGGTTTCTAGTATGAAACTTAAAAAACTTTTGTCATTGCTTGCGTCATTAGCAATGATGGTAACAGCGGTTACGGGTGCTATGAGCGTGTCGGCTGAAAAGGCAGATAAAGAAAATTTTGACCGTTATGCAATCTATACCTCAGGTGAATGTGGAGAGAGCGCTGAATGGCTTGTTAATTCAGACGGTACTTTGGTTATAAGCGGCTCAGGTGAGATGAGCCAGTGTTATAAGGCTATAGTTCCAGGTTCAGAATCATATACTTATCATTGGGGCTGGGAGAATATAAAAATGGATATAGATGAAATAATAGTTGAAGATGGTATTACTGCTGGTTTTGCAGTTTCATCTGAACTTATGAAAGTTACAAAGATTACATTACCATCCAGTTTAACTAAATTAAATGGATGCTTGACATCTAATTCCAGTAATTATACAGAATTAGAAGATATTTACGTTTATTCAAAAAATGCAACAGGTTTTTCAGCTATGTATTATTCTAAATATGATGGAACACCTCAAGCTTGGCATGGCAGCGGTAAAAAATGGCATGTATATAAGGACAGTGAAACGGATAAATCATTAAGAAATGATTTAAAGTTAACAGATGAGGATATAGAATATCTGTCAGATGATGAGATAATGCCTGAAGTAATAAATAAAACTCCGGTGGAAACTGAACCGGTTACTTCAACATCAGGACCAGCCGGAATTAATTCAAAATATGAATGGAATAACTCAACTAAGACGTTGACATTCAGTGGAAAAGGCGGAATAGTATGTAAAAGTTACTATGAAAAATATGCTGAAACAGCAGAACATATAGTAATTAATTCAGGAATTACAAAAATTAGAACGACTAATGCTGAAGCTAATGCTTCGTATGAACTTGGACCATTTTATAATTTTAAAGCATTAAAGGATATACAGTTGCCTGATACTTTAACAGATATAGGACACTATTCATTTAATAAGTGTTCTTCACTAACAAAAATTATTAATGGCTTGCCACCAGCACTTGAAGTAATAGATGCTATGGCATTTGCTGGCACTAGCTTAGAGGAAGTATCATTCCCTGAAAGTTTAAATAAAATTGGGGAACAGGCATTTACAGGTACAAATATTAAGTCGATAAATCTTCATGAAGGTATGTTTGTTGGCGGAAGTGCATTTTCTAACTGTGCATCACTCAAAGAAGTAACGATTCCCAAAAATACAGATTTTGGTATGTCGACAATTGGCGCAAAAGGAATGTCACGCCCGCACGCAACATTTATACGTTGTACAGGACTTGAAAAAATAGTAATAGAAGACGGGTGCAAAATAACTGATGCTTGGGGTAAATTACTAGGAGAAAATGGAGTACCGCCATCTTTTTGCCTAGATTGCACATCATTAAAAACAGTAATAATTAAAGGTGACATTGATTATATAGGAGCTAATGCATTTGATGGTTGCACCTCACTAACAGATATTGTTATTTATCCTAAAAACCTTAGTGCAATTGAAGCAACAACTAGGTCAAAGGGAGAAAATAACACTGAAATATCTTTTGACATAAGCAACAACCCGACCTTCCATGTAGTAAAAGGCAGCACCACCGAGCAATCGCTGAAAAAAGCAGGTTATCTAAAAGCTGATAACACTGTATACCTAGCTAATTTTTCAAAACTTGAAACTGCTATATCAGAAGCAGAAGCTGTTGACACAAGCAACTATACAGATGAAAGCGTTGCCAAATTTACAGAAGCATTGGAAAACGCAAAAGCAACTTTAGAAAACTACGACGCAACCCAAGACGAGGTTAACAATGCAGTTAAGGCAATAAAAGAAGCAAAAAATGCACTAGTTGAAAAGCCTGACGAGCCATCAAACCCAACAGACCCGTCCGAATCAGACCCATCAACCCCGTCAGACAGTTCTGACCCAACAAGCCCATCAAAGCCAACAAGCCCAACTAACCCAACAGGCGGTAATGTTAAAAAGACAACTTCACCGGCTCAAAAGGCTTCAGAGGCTAAAGCTGCCGCTGAAAAGGCGATAAAGCAAGCTAAAATCACGAGCCTTACAGCTAAAGCCAAAGGCAAGAAGAAGATAACAGTATCTTGGAAGAAGGTTGCAAAAGCAGCAGGCTACGAGGTACAGGCGTCCACTAAGAAGAACTTCAAGAAGAACGTAGTCAATAAGGCGACTACCAAGAACAAGATTGTTTTCAAGAAGCTAAAGAGCAAGAAGAAATACTTTGTTCGCGTAAGGGCGTATGCAACTTACAAGGACGCAAAGGGCAAGACGCAGAAGGTGTATAGTAAGTGGTTCAAGAGTAAGAAGAAGGTTAAAGTTAAGTAAGTATAAAAAGGGCGTTCAGGAGAATAAAATCCTGGACGCTTTTTGCTTTATAAGAATTGAAAACTTTAATGATAAAATTGATAGAAAATGCTTGACAATGAAATAAATGGGGTATAAAATGATTCCGTATATTGACGCACAGACAGCATAACAGATGAACATTATAAAAAGCTTACCGTTATTAAGGATGTAAAATAAAGGAGACTAATTATGATTTATACGCTAACCTTTAACCCTGCGATAGATTATGTTATGCGAATCGGAGAGCTGAACTTGGGAGAAACCAACCGTTCTGAGTCGGAAGAGATTCATTTCGGCGGAAAGGGAATCAATGTTTCAACCATACTCGCCAACCTCGGACTGGAAACAGTGGCATTAGGTTTTATAGCTGGTTTTACTGGGGAGGAATTGAATCGGGCAGTTACCGAGCGAGGTATTCATACGGATTTCATACGACTTTCAAACGGTAACACCCGCATCAATATAAAGCTTAAAAGTGAAATTGAAACCGAGATCAACACACAGGGACCGGCGATAACCGAAAAAGATATTGCAAAGCTATACAAAAAGTTGGAGAAAATACAAAACGGAGATACATTAGTTCTGGCAGGTAGTGTGCCCGGCACTCTGCCCCAAAATATTTATGAGGATATAATGTCTAAACTGAATGGACGAGACATTCGATTTGTTGTAGATGCCACAGGCGAATTGCTGACTAATGTTTTGAAATATCACCCGTTTCTCGTAAAACCTAACCGTGCCGAGTTGGAAGAGATTTGTGGAAGGAAGTTGGATACAGACGCTAAACTTACAGAAGCGGCAAAGGAACTTCAAAAACAGGGAGCAGTAAATGTACTGGTGTCGCTGGGCGGTGACGGTGTACTGTTGATAGATGAGTTTGGAAGAACGCACAGAAGACAGGCTATACCAGGAAGGGTAGTCAATACTGTCGGATCGGGCGACTCGATGGTTGCAGGCTTTTTGGCCGGAGTAAAGCGGAATTATGAATATGCTTTGGAACTCGGAATTGCCGCAGGTAGTGCTACGGCTTTTGCATCCGGACTTGCGAGTAAAGAGGAAATTATGGCTTTATGCCAAAAATAAAAAAACGAAAATGTCACGCTTCCTGTTTTACTGGATATATGTGGATATCCGGAATGTGATTTTTAATATAAAATGGAAGCTGTGGCGGAAAACAAGGAGCAATAAAAATGAGCGAAAATATTTTGGTCGTAGACGATGAAAAGGAAATCGCTGATCTGATGGAAGTCTACTTAAAAAATGACGGATACTCGGTATATAAATTTTACAATGGTGTAGAAGCCTTGAAGTGTATTGAGGAAACCGATTTAGATTTAGCTATATTAGACGTTATGCTGCCAGATGTGGACGGATTTCATATTTGTCAGAAGATAAGAGAAAAGTTCTATTATCCTGTTATCATGCTTACTGCAAAGGTCGAGGACGGCGATAAGATCATGGGGCTTACCATCGGCGCCGATGATTATATCACAAAGCCGTTTAATCCGCTTGAGGTCGTCGCCAGAGTAAAAACACAATTACGGCGGTATATGAGATATAATAACCCTGCTCAAAAGCAAGAAGAAACTGTACATGAATACGATATCAGGGGTCTTGTGATAAATAAAGACAATCACAAATGCCTTTTGTTCGGAAAAGAATTACAGCTAACGCCGATCGAATTTTCAATACTTTGGTATTTGTGCGAACGCCAGGGTGTTGTTGTCCCATCGGAAGAATTGTTTGAAGCTGTTTGGGGAGAAAAATACCTAAACAATAATAATACGGTTATGGCACACATCGGCAGACTTAGAGAAAAGATGAACGAACCGGCAAAAAAGCCGAAATTTATTAAAACAGTATGGGGAGTTGGATATACCATTGAAAAATAGAGAAAATCGCAGAGTATCGCAGCTGTCTAAGTCTATCATTAACCGATATATCCGTTTCTATTTGTTTTTAATATTCATTCTGATAGGCGGTTTTTTCCTTGCAAGGTTTATTTTCACACGGCATATCTGGCAACACGACGATCCTTTATATCGTATGTTGAGTACACTGGAAATACTCTACCTGATTATCATCGTTCTTGCCCTCCTTATTGGTCCGTTTGTTTTGGCCACCGTTTTAACCAGAAGAGCCATGCGGTATCTAAACAGTATCGTTGACGCCGCAAAAAATCTTTCCCACCCGGACGATAATTTAATTGAACTGCCGGAAGAATTGAGCGACATACAAAACGAGTTGAATTTAGCAAGAGAACAAGCGCTGCGGAATATCCACGACGCCAATGACGCTGTTCAGCGAAAGAATGATTTGATCATGTATCTCGCACACGACTTGAAAACTCCGCTTGCCTCTGTGATAGGATACTTAAATTTGCTGCATGATGAAGAACAAATATCAGAAGAACTTCGGGAAAAATATCTGTCCATTACATTGGACAAGGCGGATCGCTTGGAGGATTTAATCAACGAATTCTTTGAGATTGCAAGGTTTAACCTTTCTACCATTACGCTCCAATACAGCAGAATAAATCTGACACGATTGCTTGAGCAGCTGATATATGAATTCAAGCCGATGATGAAGGAAAAAAATCTTAACTGCAATCTTAGTATTGCCGAGAATGTCATGCTGCGGTGCGATGCTGACAAAATTCAGCGGGTATTTGACAATCTGTTGCGTAATGCCGTGATTTACAGCTTTGAAAACACGGTTATAGATATTGTTGTTACCGCTCAAGCCGATAAGCTGAACATCAGATTTATCAATCAAGGCGATACCATTCCGAAAGAAAAGCTAGATCGGGTCTTTGAACAGTTCTACAGACTTGATGCGGCTCGGAGTACGAAAAGCGGCGGGGCAGGATTGGGATTGGCGATTGCGAAACAGATCGTTGAACTGCACGGAGGCGTAATATCTGCAAAAAGCGAACGGGACACGATAGAATTTGAAGTGATTCTTCCCATGTCGTAGGAAAATCGTAAGAATTTCCGCAGTGAATCTATAGAAAGCCTTGTGTATAAACAAATAAACAACACTCTTGTTTTTGGTACACTTATTGTGCCAAAGCAAGAGTTTTTTGTTTTGTGCAGATAATTTCTCTCAAAGGAGTAAAGGACATTCTATAAAACTGAAACGGAGCTATACTGCAACAGAAGATAAATTGCTTATGAATTACATGAAAATATCTATGTAGAAGAAAGAGGTGCGTAGAATGAAAAAGAAAAAAATTGCCGTTATTTTCGGCGGAAAGTCCGCAGAGTATGAGGTATCTCTGCAATCGGCGTTCTCTGTTTTGGAAAATGTTAATCAGGCTAAGTACGACATTATTCCCATAGGGATCACACGAGATGGAGACTGGTATCATTACAAAGGCCGGTATGAGAACATAGCAGACAATACATGGACTCAGGATAGGGATAATCTTTATCCCGTGACTGTATCGGTAAGCCGTTCCCAAAAGGGACTTTTAGAGCTTTCCGAGAGCCGATACACCTTTGTTCCTGTAGATTTGGTGTTTCCGATTCTGCACGGTAAGAACGGCGAGGACGGCACCTTGCAGGGGTTGTTTGAACTGGCAGGTATACCGCTGATCGGATGCGGTACGCTTTCATCTGCGCTCTGTATGGATAAAGACAGGGCGCACAAGCTCGTGAGCCTTGCCGGAATATCCGTACCCAAATCAATCACTTTCAATCGCTCACATATGGACGCCGCATTATCAAATGCGGACCTGACCTATCCGCAGTTTGTAAAACCCGTACGTGCAGGATCATCCTTTGGAATAACCAAAGTTTTGGCACAGCAAGAATTGAACAAAGCCATAGAACTGGCATTTGAACACGATACAGAAGTCATCGTGGAAGAAGCTATTGACGGCTTTGAAGTAGGGTGTGCCGTACTGGGGACTGATACGCTGACCGTTGGGCGTGTGGACGAAATAGAGCTGTCAAACAGATTCTTTGATTATACCGAGAAATATACACTGAAAACCTCAAAAATCCATATGCCAGCAAGAATCAGTCCGGAAACAGAAAAGCGGATTCAAAATGCCGCTATAACCATTTATAAGGCACTAGGCTGCTCCGGTTTTGCGAGGGTGGATATGTTTCTTACGCTATCCGGCGAAATTGTTTTCAACGAGGTCAATACTATCCCAGGCTTTACTTCCCATAGCCGCTATCCCAATATGATGAAAGGAATCGGTCTGTCGTTTGCCGATATGCTGGACAAGCTGATTGGGTGTTACATAGAACAATGAAATCGATCACTCTCAAAAAAGAAAAGATATATTCGGGAAATTTGTTGCTTATAAACGCTCACTATCCTCTGCATAACACTTCGCCAAGCAGTCTGACGCCGGCGGATCCACGATTTCCTGATATTCTGATACAGCGTGACGCCGCCAATGCGTTGCAGCTTATCTTGGATAAAATATCGGCTAAGAATTCTATCGTTCCCGTAAGCGGATACCGTTCCTCAGCAGAACAGAGATCAATATTTTACGATTCGCTGAAAGACAACGGTGAGGAATTTACGAGAAAGTATGTGGCTTTACCTGATCACAGCGAACATCAAACAGGGCTTGCCATTGATTTGGGACTGAATCAGGCGGACATTGATTTTATTCGTCCCGATTTTCCCTATGATGGTATTTGTGATGAGTTCCGAAAGACAGCTCCCTATTACGGGTTTATTGAGCGATACGCAAAGAGCAAGAAGAAAATTACGGGCATATCCCATGAGCCGTGGCACTTTCGGTATGTCGGATATCCTCATTCTAAAATCATAGAGGAAAACGGACTTTCGCTTGAAGAATATATAACATTTATCAAATCCTTTGGAGAACACAATCGGTACATTTATTACGGCAAAGACAGCACCGCAACCGAAGTATATTATGTTTCTGCCGCAGATGAAGAAACAGAGGTCGTCTTGCCTGACGAGTCAATATATCAAGTTTCCGGCAACAACATAGACGGCTTTATCGTAACAGTTTGGAGAAAACCATGAACAAGAATAAGAGCTATGCGGGCATTGACTATTTTCGAATGATTGCCGCTTTATTGGTTATTACGATTCATACCTCGCCTTTGCTGTCCTTCAGTGAAATTGGCGATTTTATCCTGACTCGGGTAATCGCCCGTGTGGCGGTACCGTTCTTCTTTATGACCTCAGGATTCTTTTTGATTTCAAGATATACCCGCAACACCGAGAAATTAAAGTCCTTCGTGAGAGGCACGCTGCAAATTTACGGAATTGCTATTCTTATTTATATCCCGATCAATGCATACAATGGCTTTTTTTCGGGGAACAATCTTCTGCCTAATATTCTAAAAGACATTATTCTTGACGGTACGCTGTATCACCTGTGGTATCTTCCTGCCGCTGTCTTGGGTGGGTCAATTGCTTGGTATCTGGTCAAGAAAGCAGACTATACGAGGGCGATCGTTATTACCTTCGGATTATACCTTATCGGTTTATTTGGTGACAGCTATTACGGAATTGCCGAAAAGATTCCTGTCATACATAGCTTTTACGATCTCATTTTTCAGGTGACTGACTATACGAGAAACGGCATTTTTTATGCACCGATTTTCTTCGTTCTGGGCGGATATATTGCAGAACATCCAAAAAAGTTATCGTCTGTTCAAAGCGTTGGAGGATTTGCTGTCAGCCTTGGAATGATGCTCGGAGAAGCGCTGACATTGCATTATTACGATTTGCAGCGTCACGACAGTATGTATCTGTTTTTACTGCCCTGTATGTTCTTTCTGTTTCACGCTCTTTTACATTGCAAAGGAAATCGTTTTCGATTATTCAGAACATCTGCTCTGGTTATTTACATAATGCATCCTATGGTGATCGTCGGAGTAAGGCTGATTGCAAAAATCCTTCATATGCAAAATCTGCTTGTGAATAACAGTTTGATACACTTTTTTGTTGTCAGTTTGGCGTCGGCAGCTATTGGTATTACAGCCGCAGAAATATGGAATAGGTGTGATATTGGGAAAAGAAAGCGCATTCCTGATACAGATCGGGCATGGATTGAAATTGATTTGAACAACTTGGAGCATAATGCAAGAGAATTGCAAAGGGCGATGCCTCCGAAATGCAGCCTTATGGCGGTTGTGAAGGCCGAGGCATACGGTCATAACGCATTTACGGTTTCCGCTCATCTGAATAAAATCGGAGTAAAATCATTTGCCGTTGCTACAATTGACGAGGGAATCGCCTTGCGAAAGTACGGGATACGGGGAGAAATTCTGATTCTCGGCTATACCGATGTTCATCGGGTTAGAGATTTGAAAAAATACGGCCTAATGCAAACTGTAGTCAGTTTTGAATATGCCCAAGCGCTTAATCAGCAAAATATTTCCGTAAAAATTCATATCAAAATCGACACGGGTATGCACAGGCTGGGAATTCCCTACGATAATTTCTCAGAAGTAAAAAAAGTCTTTGCAATGAGAAATCTCAATGTGTGCGGAATCTATACCCATTTGTGCTGTTCGGATAATCTGCTGCCAGATGATATTGCTTTTACCGAAGAACAAGTCAATAGATTTTATCGGTTGATAGAGCTTATGAAACACAATAATATTCCTGTTCCGAAGCTGCATATGCAGAGCAGCTATGGTCTGTTGAATTATCCTAATCTCCAATGCGATTATGCAAGAATCGGTATCGCTTTATATGGCGTCCTCACTACGCCGGATTACAATACTGCTCTAAAACTTGATTTGCGACCGGTGCTTTCTTTGAAAACAAGGGTAGTTCATATACAAAATATTTGCAAAGGCGAAAGTATCGGCTACGGCAGAGCATTTACAGCGGAAAGAGACAGCAGAATCGCTATACTGCCAATCGGATATGCAGATGGTTTTCCAAGAAATCTTTCCTGCGGCAAAGGCTATGCAC
Source organism: uncultured Clostridia bacterium (assembly GCA_947624345.1). GTDB lineage: Bacteria > Bacillota > Clostridia > Oscillospirales > Ruminococcaceae > UMGS1601. The sequence continues at coordinate 29,683 of CANQJW010000005.1, forward strand.
AGATAGGAAATCAACTTGCTCCAATCGTTGGTCGTATCTGTATGGATCAGCTTGCAGTTGACATTACGGAAATCGAAGGCATTGCTATTGGCGATACCGCAATCATGATTGGATTCGACGCTGCGGAGGAATTATCCGCTCCTATTGTTGCAGATAACTCTAATAGTATCAGCAATGAGCTGCTGTGCAGAATGGGAGCAAGATTGCCGGTAATTGAACGGCTTGTGCCTTAAAAGTATGACGGATGCTTTATTGTCAGCTATATAGCCTGTCGCATAATTGGTGAGAAATTAAAATATGTATAAACGGCGGTGAAAGTTTTACAACCGCCGTTTGCTATTACCGCTCGTGGAAATCATTTTTATCAAAGGCTGTTTGTGATGTGTATGCAAAGCATTTCTTAATATGAGGAATAATACCCATGAATCAACCTTTTTGCAAACGATTGCACAATTACCCCTGATGGGGATATTTTTTTATATTGAAATCGGCGCTTTTTTGCCGAAAAATACCCCTTTTTCGCTTGAAACTTTACCTGCGTGCAAACGATTTCACCGTTTTGTGTTGAATTTTATTTAAGGACAATGCTATAATGTGCATAAAGCATTTAAACGGTAGTTTTTGGATTGCAAAATCATAATAAATCTCAAAAGGTATTGTTGTTTTCTTAGAGATTTGTCAAATTGACAAAAGGGAAATAATAGTTTATAATGTTCCTGACCATGTAAAATTACTATGAATATCGGGCATCTCGGCTTGATTTGTCTGATGAAAAAGCTTGGAGAGTTATTATGTCAATTAAGAAAATTGCTGAAATAGTAGGCGTATCCTATTCAACAGTATCGAGGGTTCTTAATGATACTAATTATAAATGCTCGTCAGAAGAGGTAAGAAGAAAAATTCTTGAAACGGCAAGAGATTTGAAATATATACCCAATGAAAATGCCAGAAATCTCAGACTGGGTAATGAATCAAACAAAAAGATATGTCAGATCGATATTCTTGTTACCAGAACCGATTCATCTGAGGTTGATCCGTTTTTTTCTGAGCTTATAAGAATGGTAGAGGGAGAAATCCTGAAAAATATGTGCATTCTTTCATCTGTAAGATATCATCACGAGTTTTCTGATGATACGCATTATTCTAAAGATGAAATTGAACGAATGGCAAAAAGGCTTTTCAGCGAAAATGAAACCAAAGCTGACGGACTGATAATTATAGGAAAGTGCAGTAAAAATGCAATAAAGGCTTTCAAGCGACTTTATAAATGTATAATTTCAGTCAACAGAAACAGTACAAACCACGAAATAGACGAGGTTACTTGTGACGGAAGGACAATAGCGACGCTGGCTGTTGAACATCTTATAAGTCTGGGTCACAAGAAGATTGGATATGTTGGAGGCTGTCATAACGAAACGAGATTTAAAGGCTATAAGGAAACTCTCTTAAAGCATAATCTTGAGGATAATCCTGATTTTGTTATAGAGACAAATCAGTCTGAGCAAAACGGATATGAAATAATGGAAAGGCTAATAAACCGAAAAAATGTTCCTACAGGCATTTATTGCTCAAACGACATTATTGCGGTTGGAATGATAAAGTGCCTTAATAAGTATAGAAACAGATATTATAGTCCTTCGATTATTTCCAGCGATGATATTGAAGAGGCGCAGTACACTAAGCCGATGCTGTCAACAGTAAGACTTCCAAAAAGCGATATGGCAAGGTTTGCCTTATATCTGCTTCTGGACAGGATAAACGGAGGTCACAAAGCTCCTGTAAAGCTAGAGCTTCAGGGCTCGCTGATAATCCGTGAAAGCTGTATGGCGGTTGATGAATAAACAAAAATGTATAAACACTCTTGTGTGCTGATATGATAAAAAGTTAGGTAAATCACATTATAAAAAGAAAGAGGTAAATTAAAATGAAAAAAAGAATATTATTATTGGCTTTATCAGCAGCGTTGGCAGTAACTTCTCTTACTGCCTGCGGCGGAAAGAAAAAAGGCTCTGACGGACTTAAAATCGTAAATGTATCCTATGACCCTACAAGAGAGCTTTATGCTGAATACAACGAGGTATTTAAAGAATATTATAAGGACAAGACAGGAAAGGATATTGAGATAGTTCAGTCCCACGGCGGTTCAGGCTCTCAGGCTCGTTCGGTTATTGAGGGTAATGATGCCGATGTTTTAACATTAGCACTTGCACATGATATAACTGCTGTTGAAGAAGCAGGACTAATCAACAGTGGTTGGATCGAAGAGTTTGAAGGAAACAGCTCACCATATAAATCAACGATCGTTTTCCTTGTTCGTAAAGGAAACAGCAAGAATATTCAGGATTGGGACGACTTAATTAAAGACGGTGTAGATGTAATTACTCCGGACCCGAAATCATCAGGTGCAGCAGACTGGGCAGTTCTCGCAATATGGAACTATGCTAAGAACCTATACAACAATGACGAGGCTAAAATGAAAGAGTTCTTAGGAAAGGTTTATGACAATGTATTAGTTATGGATTCAGGCGCACGTGGCGCTACTACTACATTCGTTGAAAACGGACAAGGCGATGTTCTTATCGACTGGGAAAACGAAGCTCTGATGACGCTTCAGGAATATCCTGACGAGTATGAAATAATTACACCAAGCAGCAGTATTCTTGCAGAGCCATCTGTGGCAATCGTTGACGAAAACGCCGATAAAAACGGAACTCAGGAGTTAGCTAAGGAATATTTAGAGTATTTATACACAGATGAGGCTCAGAGAATTATCGGCAAGAACTTCTATCGTCCAACAAATGAAGCTATCTTAAACGAATATAAAGATACTTTTAATCTTTCTGTTGAATTATGTTCAATTGATGACTTCGGAGGCTGGGATAAGGCTTATGATGATTTCTTTGCAGACGGAGGAATATTTGACCAAGTATATCAAAAATAGGAGGCAACGCCAGTGAAAATGGCAGTGTTCAAAAGACAAAAATCTATTATTCCGGGCTTTGGCTTGACAATGGGTATAACAGTGGCAATGCTGTCACTGATAATCCTTATTCCACTAGCATCGGTATTGGCTTATTCCTTTAAGCTGTCGCCGTCAGAGTTTGTCGAGCTGATAACAAGACCTTATGTTCTTCAGGCATTCAAGACCAGTATTTTATGTTCGTTGATTGCCGCTTTGATCAACTGCGTTTTCGGAGTGATACTTGCGTGGATTTTAGTCAGATATAACTTCCCGGGAAAACGCCTTATGGACGGAATGATAGAGCTTCCATTTGCTCTGCCTACTGCGGTTGCCGGAATAACATTAACAAAAATGTATTCCAACACCGGCTTTATAGGTCGGGCATTAGAAAAAATCGGAATTAAAGCGGCTTATTCTAAAATGGGTATTATAATAGCAATGGTGTTTATCGGAATACCTTTTGTAGTCAGAGCTATCCAACCTGTTTTGGAAAAGCTTCCATCAACCTGTGAGGACGCTGCCTATATGTTGGGTGCGTCCCGATTTGTTACATTTAGAAAGGTCATTTTCCCTGAAATCAGACCGGCTCTGTTAACGGGATTTGGTCTGGCGCTGGCAAGAGGAATCGGAGAGTATGGAAGTGTTATTTACATCTCCGGAAACAGTCAAAAAAATGGAACTCAGGTAGTATCATATATCATTATGCAGAAGTTGAACTCCGGAAGTGTTGATTATGAAGGTGCTGCGGCGATTGCGCTGATACTTTTAATCATATCCTTCGTTATGTTGTTTATTATAAATATATTACAGCATATCGCCAGCAAAAGGACAAATTCTTAGGAGGTGTGACAGATGGAAAAACATGATAGCAAAATTGCTAAATGGGTATTGATAGGCATAAGCGTATTGTTTTTTATAGTTATGCTGGTTATGCCTCTGATCGAAGTAATATACCGTTCATTAAAGGACGGCTTAGAATTATATATGTCAGCTATTACGGCAGAAAATACGCTGTCTGCTATAAGAGTCACACTTATCGCCACTGTGATCGCTTTGATAGTAAACACTTTCTTTGGTGTTGTAGCCTCATGGCTTATAACTAAATTTGAATTTCGGGGTGCCAATGTATTATCTACATTGATTGACATTCCTTTTTCAATTTCGCCTGTAATTGCCGGACTGGCATTTATTATGACCTTTGGCCGAACCGGTTGGGCAACTCCATTTGTAGATAAAATAAATGAATGGTTGGGAACGGATATTTCCTTTGTTTTCTCTGTTCCCGGAGTTGTGCTTGCCACTATATTCGTTACATTCCCATTTATATCAAGAGAGATTATCCCTGTTTTAACCGCACAAGGACGAGATGAGGAAGTAGCGGCGTCAATAATGGGTGCGTCCGGTTTTACTACATTCAGAAAGATAACATTCCCGCATATTAAATGGGCGTTGCTTTATGGTATGATTTTATGTACTGCTCGTTCATTCGGGGAATTTGGCGCGGTTTATGCGGTTTCAAAGGCAAGAGGAAGTACATTCACACTGCCGTTGGAGATTGACGCACTGTATATGTCAGGAAGCGCCGATTCAATTACACAATCTTTTGCGGTATCATCAATATTAGTAGTAATGGCTCTCGTTATACTGGTTATCCGAAGCGTGGTAGAATATATAGGAAAGAAGGAAAGCTAAATGTATGTAGAATTAAAAAATGTGAATAAAACATTCAGCGATTATAAGGCTTCTGATAATGTAAGCTTTGGAATAGAAAAGGGTAAGCTAATAGCATTACTGGGTCCCAGCGGAAGCGGAAAAACTACAATTTTGAAAATGATAGCAGGCCTAGAGACTCCTGACAGCGGAGATATTATAATCGACGGCAAGGTTGTCAATGATATTCCCGCAAGCAAGAGAAACATAGGATTTGTATTTCAGAATTATGCACTGTTCCGATATATGACCGTTTATGAAAATATCGCTTTTGGTTTGCGTGTTAAGAAAATGGACAAAAAAGTGATTGACGAAAGGGTAAAAGAGCTTATTTCACTTATCGGTCTTGAAGGCCTTGAAAAGAGGTATCCTAACCAGCTTTCGGGCGGACAAAAACAGAGAGTAGCCTTCGCAAGAGCCTTAGCGCCGAATCCTCAGCTTTTGCTGTTGGACGAGCCTTTTGCTGCAATTGATGCAAAGGTAAGAAAAGAGCTGAGAAGCTGGCTAAAGGGAATGATTGAAAAGCTTGGCGTTACCAGTATTTTCGTTACTCACGATCAGGAAGAGGCTATTGAGGTTGCCGACGAGATCATCGTTACCAATCTGGGCAGAATAGAACAAAAGGGCACTCCGCTTGAAATTTATCAACACCCTGAAACAGAGTTTGCAGCGTCATTCTTTGGCCAGACAACATTTCTGGACGATTATCGCAGGTTCCCGACATTTGATGAGATAGAGGGTGCAGATAAGGCTATTATTCGTCCTGAATTTGTTAAGGTTACAAAGAAAGACGAGTTCCAAAAATATAAAAACTCAGTTGTTGAGGGAACCGTTGAGAGAGTTGATTTCAGAGGCGATAAAATCGAGCTGAGAGTCAGAGTTGACGATACGATTATTACGGCTAAGCGAGGACTTGACGAGCCAATCATATCAGTTGGAGAAAAGGTTGATGTATTCATTTATCGTGTTATTGTCACGGTAAACGAAAAGACGCATATGCTGGAAAATAAGTCGATCTGTTAAACAATTGTTATAATATAAATAAAAAGGGCAAGAGCAACGGCAGTTACTCTTGCCTATTATCTTTATCGTGAAAATCCCTTCCGATAATTATCTATTATCCATTATCAATTGTCAATTACTCTTGCTTAGCCCTTTCCTTAGCTCTTTGGCTGTTGCCCAGAGTTCTTTTTCTTATTCTCAAGCTTTCGGGGGTAACCTCCAAAAGCTCGTCGTCGGCTAAAAATTCAAGACAATCTTCGAGCGACAATATCCTCGGCGGAATAAGCCTTAACGCATCGTCGCTTCCGCTTGCACGGGTGTTTGTAAGATGCTTTTTCTTGCAGACGTTGACTACCAAATCATCAGATTTCGGTGAAGCTCCTACGACCATTCCTTCGTAAACCTCAGTTCCGGGGGTTATAAAAAGCTCTCCACGCTCCTGAGCATTGAAAAGCCCATAGCCTACCGCTGTTCCTGCTTCAAAGGCAACAAGCGAGCCTGTGTTTCTTCTTGAAATCTCGCCCTTATACGGCTGATACTCAGCAAAAATCGAACTCATTATTCCTTCGCCTTTTGTGTCTGTCAAAAACTCGCTCTTATATCCAAAAAGTCCTCTGGCAGGTATTAGAAACTCAAGCTTCATTCTGCTTCCAACAGGGGTCATCTCCTGAAGCTCGCCCTTTCTTGCACCAAGCTTCTCCATAACTGCACCCACATTATCAGCAGGAACATCAACAACCAACCGTTCAATAGGTTCGTTTAGCTTTCCGCCAACCTCTTTGAATAAAACTCTCGGTGTTGAAACAGAAAGCTCATATCCCTCACGACGCATATTCTCAATCAGAATAGAAAGGTGCATTTCACCTCGTCCCGCAACCCTGAAGCTGTCGGTTGTTTCGCCGTCCGATACCCTGAGCGATACATCTTTCAAAAGCTCCTTGAAAAGCCTGTCTCTAAGCTGGCGGGAGGTGACATATTTGCCCTCTCTGCCGGCAAACGGACTGTTATTGACAGAGAAGGTCATCTCAACCGTCGGCTCGGAAATTTTAACAAATGGAATAGGCTCGAACTTCCCGTATTCGCAAATTGTATCGCCGATATATATGTTCTCAATTCCGCTAATGCAGACAATATCTCCTGCCTTAGCACGATCACATACAACACGATTAAGCCCTTCTATCTGATAAAGGGAAACGATTTTACCTCTGTATTCCTTTTTCGTCTCGTGATAATCTCCGACAGAAACATCTTGATTAACCCTTATTTCGCCCCTCTCAATACGACCTATGGCTATTCTTCCAACATAGTCGTTATAGTCGATCGACGAAACAAGCATTTGAAGGCTTCCGTTCTCGTCGACCTCCGGTGCTGGGATATAGTTCAGTATAGTATCAAAAAGCGGTATCAAATCCGTTCCGACATTATCCGCTGTATATGAAGCCGTTCCATCTCTGCCCGAACAATACAAAAACGGACTGTCAAGCTGTTCGTCGGTTGCGTCCAAGTCCATTAAGAGCTCCAAAACCTCGTCTTCAACCTCGCCAAGCCTTGAATCGGGCCTGTCAATTTTATTAACAACGACAATGACCTTATGTCCCAGTTCCAGTGACTTCTGCAAAACAAATCTTGTTTGAGGCATTGTTCCCTCTGCCGCATCAACAAGCAGAATAACTCCGTCGACCATTTTAAGTACACGCTCAACCTCTCCGCCGAAATCAGCGTGACCGGGTGTGTCGATAATATTTATCTTAACGCCTTTATAAACAACAGAAGTGTTTTTTGCAAGTATTGTAATTCCACGCTCTCGCTCTATATCATTGTTGTCCATAACCCTTTCGTTGACAACCTGATTCTCTCTGAAGGTTCCGCTTTGCTTGAGCATCTCGTCAACAAGCGTAGTTTTTCCGTGATCAACATGGGCTATAATAGCAATATTTCTTAAATCCTCTCTTAACATTCCTTTGATTCCTCCGAATATATTTGCGTTTTTTATCTGTGTAACTTTATTATTTGCATAACTTATTAAGTATAGCAGATAATTCTTGATATTGCAAATTTAACGTCGAATTACTTCAACCATAAATAAAAGGGCATCTTCTGCCCTTTTTTATTTTGTTCAAATTTATTTCCACTCGGCAAAATACGCAACAATATGCCGTTTTACTCCGCTTGCGTCAACGCCCTTTATGTCACAGCCGTTTCCGCTCATAAGAGTCGCTATCGTCGTACCCTTTGTTAAACATCTGAAAACCTCTGTGCCATCGCAAACTATAATGATCTCCTTTTCGGTAACCGTTATTGCTCCCGATTTCCCGAGTGTTATTTCTTCTCCGTTTATGCGTTCAATAGCATATGATATGCTATTGCCGTTGAAAGACAAAAGCTCTTTTAGCGGCATAACATTTTTACTTTTCTTAAATAATCCCATAGCAATCTCCGCTTTGAATAAATTTGTTAATCCTGAAAATACTAAAGTATATCAAATTTGTTTAAAAGGGTGATAATTTATGTTAGTTTTAAAGGTTATAGGCGCATCTCTGCTTTCTATTGTAATAATGTTTCTGATTTCAAAGCTTCTCGGCAACAAGCAGATTTCAGAGCTAAATATGTTTGACTATATAAACGGAATAACAATAGGTTCAATTGCCGCAGAGCTTTCAATTTCTAGACAAGCCGATGAGATAATTACCGCAATTATCGCAATGATAATTTACGGTATTGTTGTGTTTCTTTTTTCTATCCTTACTATTAAATCAATAAAATGTCGGCGGTTCTTTTCAGGCAGAACCCTGCTTTTGATTGAAAACGGAAAAATATACAGTAAAAACCTTATCAAGGCAAAGCTCGATATCAACGACCTCTTAACAAAGGCTAGAACAAACGGATACTTCGATGTTTCACAAATCAACTATGCAATTATGGAAAATAACGGCGAAATAAGCTTTTTGCCTTGTTCTGAGTACCGTCCTGTAACAGCAAGCGACCTGAATCTTGAACCTTTGCCAAAGCCCGAATATCTTAATCTGAATATAATAATAGACGGTAAAATTATGAGCCAGAATCTGAAATACTGCGGCGTTGACGAAACATGGCTCAACAGAGAGCTTTCCGCAAGAGGAAAAAAGGTCAAGGATATATTCCTTGCCACGTTAGACCAAAACAACACACTGCATATTTACGATTTCCAGAACGAGAAAAATCTTAAGAATATCTTTGACTAAGTTTTAATTTTACACCCTTTATACAAAAGTGTTCCTAAAATAAATCATAATTTATTATTCAGTGTAGAACTCGATCTTGCCGCACTTAGGACAAATAGCTGCTTTGATTTGTTTCTCCTCTTTTTCCTTTTTCAACGAAATATAAGCTAATAATGATGCACCGTGAATTTTTAACTCATAATTCATTTTCATTTCTTCATTGCAATTATTGCATTTCATTTATTTTTCCACCTTCAAATTCCGATTTATCTTAGTTGCCCTCCGAAAACGCTGTATTTTCAAGGCGTTTCGCCTGTTTTGTGTTCCGACCTTATGTATTTTCCCTTGTTTTTGCCCTTAC
>CANQJW010000006.1 GCA_947624345.1 uncultured Clostridia bacterium
GTAATTTGCGTTGTACATAGTAGTTCCTCCTTAAGTTTGGTAACTATAATATAACATATTTTGAGAGGGGTGTCAAGTATTTTTCAAAAAATTTTTGAAAAAATATAAAAAAAGACTTGACATATTAAATTTAAGTGTTATAATATAATTGTTACAGCAATGAAAACAATTTTTTGATTTTCATAAAACGATCTCCTTAATATTTCGCAGACCATAGTGTCTGCGAAATATTTTTTGCCTAATTTTAAATTAAAATTCACACTTATTCGCCAAAGCTACGCTTTTCATCTGTTAATCCAACTACAAAATCAACACATACATTATATAAAAAAGAAGCTATAAAGATTAAAAGAGGTAAGATGTCTTGCCTCTTATTTTTATTACTTTTAATCTTAATCTCTTACCTCTTGTTTCCGAATGCATTGACATAATACTAGAAAAATAGTATAATTATCATAACCTTACCAGAATGGAGGATTATATATGGACTCTTTACTAAAACTTTTAAAGAAGAATGCACGGCTTTCAAATTCAGAGTTGGGTGTTATGCTCGGGATTTCTGAACAGGAAGTCGCTGAGAGAATAGAACAGCTTGAAAATGACGGAATTATCAAGGGCTATAACACTGTCATAAACGAACAGGCGGCTACCGACGGCGGAGATCTGGTTACAGCTCTTATTGAGCTCAAGGTTTCGCCAAAAGCGCAGAGCGGATTTGATGAGATTGCAAGAACGATCAGTCAGTATGATGAGGTTGAGAATGTCTGGCTTATGTCGGGCGGATATGATTTGGGCATCACAATAAAGGGAACAAATCTTATGGAGATTTCCCTGTTTGTTGCTCAGCGTCTTGCTCCGCTGGAGGGAATTTTGTCAACCGCCACACACTTTGTGCTTAAAAAATATAAAGATAACGGAATCGACCTTTCCGACAAAATTATTGATGAAAGAGGATTAGTTTCCCCATGATGGATTATAGCAGGATAATAAATAAAAAAACCAGAGAAATGAAGCCCTCAGGGATAAGGAAGTTTTTCGACCTTGCTCAGACTATGGAAAATGTCATTGCTCTTGGAGTGGGCGAACCTAACTTTCAAACCCCTTGGCCAATAAGGCGTGCGGCAATAACTGCTCTTGAGCGTGGAAAGACATTCTATACTGCCAATTCGGGACTTATTGATTTGAGAAAATCTATTTCAGAATATGTTATAGATTACGCAAAGACTGAATACTCTCCTGCTGATGAGATAATCGTCACAGTTGGCGGCTCGGAGGCTATTGACCTTTCTATCCGTGCGATTGTCGAACCTGGCGATGAGGTGCTTATTGTCGAGCCGTGCTTTGTCTGCTACACACCGATTGTTGAACTTGCAGGCGGAACGCCCGTTGTAGTCGAGACAAAAGCTGAGAACGACTTCAAGCTGACGGCCGAAGCTCTCAAAGAAAAAATAACCGACAAAACAAAGGTTCTGATTCTGCCCTTTCCTAACAATCCTACGGGTGCTATTATGACAAAAGATGAGCTTGAGCCTATTGCCGAGGTTTTAAGAGATACAAATATTATCGTTCTGTCCGACGAGATTTACTCGGAGCTGACCTACGGCAGAAAGCATCATTCAATCGTAGAGTGTGACGGAATGAGAGAGAGAACTATACTTATTAACGGCTTTTCAAAGGCTTTTGCCATGACAGGCTGGCGACTTGGATTCTTATGCGGACCCAGCGAGCTTGTCAAGCAGATACTTAAAATTCATCAGTACGCTATTATGTCGTCACCGACGGTTAGCCAGTATGCCGCAATAGAGGCTCTTAAAAATTGTAGAATCGACATTGATATGATGGTTGAGGAATACAACATGAGACGGCGTTTCTGCGTTCATGGCTTTAACGAGATAGGTCTTGACTGCTTTGAGCCTGAGGGAGCGTTCTATGTGTTTCCCTGTATAAAATCAACAGGGCTTTCCAGTCAGGAGTTCTGCGAGAAACTCTTGTATACTAAGAATGTAGCCGTTGTTCCGGGTGACGCTTTCGGTGATTGCGGCGAGGGATTTATCCGTGTTTCTTATGCCTATTCTCTTGAGCATCTCAAAAAGGCTATTAAGAAAATAGGCGAGTTTGTTCGTGAAATCGAGGGAAAATAAATGTATAAAAGCATTACTCTGAAAGCCCCTGCGAAGATAAATCTCATACTTGATATTGTCGGCAAGAGAGCGGACGGCTATCACAATCTCCGCTCGGTTATGCAGACAATATCTATTTTTGATTATGTAACTTTGAGTGTCCAGGGCGAAAAATGCAGGCTACCAGAAATATCAATAACCTGCGATAGGCCTGATATTCCTACAAATAAAAGAAACATTGCATATAAAGCTTGCATGGCATTTTTCAATCACATAGGAGAAATGCCGTTTGAGAGAATTACAATACACATTGAAAAAAATATCCCAAGTGGTGCCGGTCTTGGCGGCGGAAGCTCTGACGGAGCAGCGGTGCTTTTGGGGCTGAACACACTATGTGGAAATGCTTTTTCAGTTGAAGAGCTTTGCAAAATAGGTGCTACAGTCGGAGCTGATGTTCCCTTTTGCATTGTCGGAGGAACTGCCCTTTGTGAGGGAATCGGCGATATTATAACTCCGCTGAAACCACTACCCAAATGTGAAATACTTGTTGTTAAGCCTGATATTTCAATCTCAACTCCCCTGTCCTACAAGAAATTTGACGAGCTTGTAAATCCAAAGCTGTCTGACTTTGACGCTTTTATGAACGCCCTTGAAAGCGACGACTTGCTAATCATTTCAGTCGCGCTTTCAAATTCGCTAGAGGGCGTGACCGACGAAATTGTAATTCATGATATAAAAAGTGATATGCTAAAAGCTGGGGCTTTGGGCTCTGTGATGACAGGAAGCGGTTCGGCGGTTTTCGGGATATTTGATGATGATAATACGGCCAAACAGTGTGCTGAGATATTTAATGGAAAAATGTTCTGTCAGATTTGCTCGTCTTTAAAATCAGGTGCAGAAATTATAGAAGAATAAATATATGAAAAAGCCAGCAGAAATCTCTGTTGGCTTAATTATTGCTATAATAAACTTTTCTATGCTTTTACTGCATCTGAATACTTTCCATAAAGCGTGTATCCGCCGCTTTCTTTGTATGCTCTTATTTTAAAGGTGTGCTTTCCGCTTGACGATAGATTCTTTATCATAGCCTTAAACTTTGGTGATGATACCGTCTTAACCCGAACATAGATTTTACCAGAAAGCATATAAATTTGATACTTTGCAGCACCGTTTACAGGCTTCCACGATAGGGTTACATTGTTACTCGCATCCTTCACAGCAATAACGCCCTTAACCTTTCCGGGGGTTGTTGTTACATATGCAGCATTTGAACTGTAACTCGAAATGTCTTTGCCTGATATTTTCTTTACAGCCTTTACCTTGAACGCGTATGTCGTACCCCTTTTAAGCTTTCCTATGCTTGCAGAACACTTATTCCCGGAAACGGTTTTAAGCTTTGTCAGCTTTCCGCTATCCGCCTGAGCATATATTTCATAACTGTTAGCACCATAAACGCTTGTCCACGAAAGATTTACTGTAGACCTCGATTTAAGCCGTGCTTTTAGATGAGTGGGCTTATCAGGTCTTGTATATGCCTTTAAGACAGATGAATAATTTCCTACATAGGTTTTGGTGTCTGTCTTTTTATAAGCCCTTACCTTAAACTTATAAGATGATGCCTTTTTAAGGCCTGATAGCTTATATGAATTAGATGCCACAGTTGCGATCTTAACATACTTCTTCTTTGATGAATCGTATTTATACACCTTGTACCCTGTGACCTTGGAAAGCTTTTCCCATGAAAGAGTTATCGAACTTTTATTGCAGCTTGATACTCTCAGATTTGTAACAGTGGCAGGCTTTACCTTAACAGTACAGGTGTCCGGCAGTCCGCTCACTGATCTTGCCGTAATTGTGACAACGCCCACACTCTTCCCTGTAACAGCACCATTATTTGAAACAGTTGCTATTGAATTATCGCTTGATGTCCAGGTCAGTATGTCATTTGTGTCTTTGGGCAGCATTGTGCTTTTAATGGTCTTTGTGCTTCCGGTCATAACCGTTATCGAGCTTTTATTAAGCGTAACGTTTGTAGCCAGTGGTTCACTCACAATATAAAACTCTCTCAGATTGCTCTTGGTTATTTCATTAGATGAAGAATAATTTATAATCTGTGCGACATAATGTCCCTCCGGCAGAGTTAAAGTTAAAGACGAACCTTTCAGATCAGGAGTCGATGAAACCAGATTACTGCTGTTATATTTACCGTCGGCGTTGTATTCAAATATATTTAATGTCGAGTATGCTGTGTTTGTACTGTTTGTCCACGAAAATGTCTTTTCAGTATTCTGAAGTGATGCGTATTTTGTTGTTAAAACAGGCTTTGAAGCTTTTATATACGCCTTGCTGTATCTGAAAAAGCTTACATCAGAATCAAGCTTATTCAATTTTACTGTTCGGTTATATTTTGCATAACAGCCGTTACTGTCATACCATGTCCAGTTCTGTTCGAACAGGACTACCTCATTGCCGTTTATCTCCTTGACAATAGCCCAGTGTGATGAATTTCCATAGATATCCCCTACCTGTGGGGTTTTAATCTTTGTAAAATATCCGTCATCGCAAAGCGGTGTGTCTCCGGGCCAGAGATTATATACAGTGCAGCCATAGACCGCTTTATAGAATTTAGTTACAAGAGCCGCACAGCAATAAGTAGGATCGTCCCACATCCCTGCTACATTGCTGTCGTTTCTTGGTATGTATATAGCTTGTACAGTCACTCCGTTAAAGGTCATTGTATCGACTACCTGTCCCGCTTTGGTTACCGTAACGGTAGTCGCATTCGCATATATCGGTATGTCAAACGCCGTTAACATCATAACAAGCATAATGCAAACCGACACAATGCGTCTGTGCAAACTTATTCCTTTCATTTTCCTCTCCTCACATAACACATAACAAATTGCACATATCTCTTTATCGTGCTTATCAAGCATTATTCGTCATTATTCTACATCATAACACAAATTTAATAATAAATCAATAGTTTTAAAATAGAAACAAAAACCAAGAGACAAGATTCAAGGATTTATTAGCTAATATATAACTCAATCTCTTTCTTCTTGTCTCGGAATCTTGATTCTATATCAAATACTTCTATATAAATTCTGATAGCTTAATGCTGATTTATTCCAGCTAAAATCCTCCTTCATTGCGTGAATAACTAATCTTCCCCATATCATCTTATTGTCATAGAATGCTCTTGCCCTTGCACAAGCACCAAGCATATCGTGAGCATTATAAGTCTTGAATGTAAATCCGTTTCCTGTTATATCTCCCATATGAGCCTCGCCGGCATCGGTTATACTGTCACGAAGTCCCCCTGTTTCACGAACAATAGGAATCGTTCCGTATCTGAGCGAAATCATCTGTGCCAGACCGCAAGGCTCGCTCTGTGAAGGCATCAAGAACATATCCGCGCCCGCATAAATTCTCTTGGAAAGTTCTGGGATAAAACCTATTTTTACTCCCACTCTGTCGGGATAACGGTATGCCATCTCATTGAAGAAATCTTCGTAAATCTTTTCTCCCGAACCAAGAATTGCAAACTTGTATCCGAGGTTTACAATATCCTCAAAAACATACTTTATTAAATCAAGTCCTTTGTGAGAAACGAATCTTGTCACGATTCCTATGATAGGCTCATTGCCCGACTTAATTCCCATCTCGTCGCAGAGTCTCTTTTTGCAGATTTTCTTGCCGAACATATCGTTCACGCTATAGTTTTTAGGAATAACCTTATCCGTTTCAGGATTGTAAACATCTCTGTCAATTCCGTTTAGTATTCCACTTAGCTTATACTGCTTGTTTACAAGCTCTCTGTCCATTCCGTGAGCATACCATGCGTCTAATATCTCCCAAGCATAGCTTGGCGAAACAGTTGTAACCCTATCTGATACCTCAATAGCGGCTTTCATAAAGTTTACATCGCCATCGTATTCAAGCATATTTGTGTGATATAATGGTATCCCCATTATATCGTTGATAAGATCAAGCCCATAACGACCCTGATACTGAATATTGTGTATTGTGAAAACTGTCTTTATATCCTCAAAGCCTGACTGATAACGGTAGAAAATATCATAATATACAGGAACTAATGCTGTCTGCCAATCGTTTGCGTTTATAACATCGGGCTTGAAGTCGATATGATGCAAAAGCTCTAAAACTGCTCTTGAAAAGAATATAAACCTCTCTGCATCATCATAAAAGCCATATAACCCCTCTCGTGCGAAGTAATACTCGTTATCTAAAAGATAATAAGTAACACCATTTACCACTGCAGTGAATACTCCGCAATACTGGTTTCTCCATGCAACAGGAACATAAAAATTTGTCACAAAATTAAGCTTATCCAAAAGCTCGGGCTTTATTGTTCCGTATTTAGGTATAACCACTCTACATTCGTCCCCGGCTTCGTTGAGTGCTCTTGGCAATGAGCCTGCTACATCTGCAAGTCCCCCCGACGCTGCAAAAGGTAGTGCTTCACTCGCTGTATATAAAATTTTCATATCCGTTTCCTCCGTTCAAAACATAGATGTCCGCTTCTAGATGTTAGAGATTAGATGTTAGAGATCAGATGTTAGAGATCAGATGCTAAAAGTTAGAATTTTATGTTAGAGATAGTGCCTCGTTATTTTAACACTGATACTCCGATAAAACAAGCGTTAATTTTAGCCAATTTAACAAATAATTATCAATTGTCCATTGTAAATTATCCATTGAAAAGCCTGCCGTTGTAGAAAGTTTAGTATTTAACTAGTTTTCCAATGGCGGAAGAGCCGCCGGCGGATCATCGACAATTGTCAATCAAACGCTTGCTCCCTTTCCTATAAACATAGGATAATCGTCAGATGAAATCAATGTCCTGTCGTTGCCGACAGATACATTCTTATCGGTAATAACATTTTTGATTTCGCTTCCGTCGCCTATTATTGTATCCTGCATTAAAATTGAATTTTTGACAGTTACTCCCTTGCCGACATTTACCCCTCTGAATAAAACAGAGTTCTCAACCGTTCCTTCTATAACGCAGCCGTCGGCAATAAGTGAGTTTTTAACATGGCTGTTAAGCCCATACTTAGCCGGTGGGTTATCCCTTACCTTAGTATAGATAGATCTTCTTGGATTGAACAGCTCTTTGCAGTTCTCCAGATTGAGAAGATCCATATTAGCATCAAAGTAGCTCTTTTCGCTGTAAATTTTCTTGAAATAACCTGAATATTCATAGGCTACGATTTTAATATCATTCAGCTTACTCTGTAAAATATCTCTCTCAAAGCTGTATCTTCCCTGTGCAATAGCCGTCTGTACCAGATCAATAAGAAAATTCTTTTTCATTAGGAACATATTAAGGCTAAGTGTACAAACGCCTGACAGATTAGGAGCAATAAGCACATCTTTAACTACATTGTTATCATCAACCGTAAGCACTGTGCTTTGTTTGATAAGCTCTGTGTTATGCTGTCCTGTATGTGCAATGCAGGTTATATCAGCTCCGCTTTCAATATGAGCCGACAAAACAGGCTTGTAATCAATATTAGCAACCACATCGCAATCGGACATCAAGATATATTCAGCATGAACGCTCTTTATGAAGTTAAGCACTCCATAAATCGCCTCAAGCCTTCCACGATATAGCTTGCTCTCTACATTGCTGAACGGCGGAAGCAGGTAAAGTCCTCCCTTTTTTCTGGACAAATCCCACTCTCTGCCTGTTCCTAAGTGATCTATAAGCGACTGGTAATTATACTTTGTGATAACCCCGACAGTCGAGATTCCGCTGTTTACAAAGTTAGAAAGCGGAAAGTCTATCAATCTGTATCTTCCGCCGAAAAGGATAGAGCCCATTGTTCTATCTTTCGCAAGATCCTTGACTGTCATATCGTGCATATTTGCAAACACCAGTCCCAAAACCTTTCCCATATTAGACGTTCCCATAAAAGCTCATCCTCTCTACATATTCTCTGAAATAATCTGCTTCGGTGCAACAACTGCACCCGACGAAATCTTGATATCCTGACCTACTACTGCAACTCCCCACTCGTCTCTGTTCGGCATTTCCTCAGGGCGTCTTCCAATGTGTGCGCCCTCGCATATCTCTGAATTTTCGCCTATTATTGCATACTCAACCTTTGCGCCTGAACGGATAACCGCGCCAGGCATAATAATCGAATCGGTAACAATTGCGTCCTTTTCAATGGTTACGCCGTCGGATAGCATCGAAAAGTCAACCGTTCCGTCAATAATACAGCCATCGGTAACCATCGAATTCTGTATCCTAGCGTTCTTTCCTATAATCTGTGGCGGAAGACCCGTGTTTCTAGAAAAAATCTTCCACGACTGATCGTATAAATCTATAGGAATATTTGGGTTAATCAAATCCATATTAGCATCCCAAAGGCTATCGATAGTTCCAACATCTTTCCAATAGCCGTCAAAGCGGTAAGCATAAAGCTTCTGACCGTCATTTAACATTGCGGGAATTATATCCTTTCCGAAGTCCTTGGAATTATTCTCCGATTTATCGTTCTCATTCTCAATGAGATACTTTTTCAAAATATCAAAGCTGAAAATGTATATTCCCATTGAAGCAAGAGTACTCTTAGGCTCTGCCGGCTTCTCGACAAAATCATTTATCTGCCCGTTCTCATCGGCAAACATAATTCCAAAGCGTGAAGCCTCGTCGATAGGCACATTGATTACCGCAATGGTAGCAGCGGCTCCCTTTTCCTTGTGGTAACTAAGCATCTTGTCGTAATCCATCTTATAGATATGGTCGCCTGAGAGAATTATAACATACTCAGGGTCATATCTCTCTATAAATGAGAGGTTCTGATAAATTGCATTTGCAGTTCCTTGATACCAGTTTGCACCCGTCTGCGACTGATACGGCGCTAAAATATGAACTCCTCCGTGAAGTCTGTCCAAATCCCACGGCTGACCGTTTCCGATATAGTCGTTCATTACCAGCGGTTGATACTGCGTTAAAATGCCCACTGTGTCTATTCCCGAATTTACGCAGTTTGACAGCGGGAAGTCAATAATCCTATACTTTCCGCCAAACGGTACTGCCGGCTTTGCAACCTTTTGCGTCAGAGCGTAAAGTCTGCTTCCCTGACCGCCTGCCAAAAGCATTGCAACACATTCTTTTTTGTTAAACATATACTTTCACCTACTTAACAGCTTTTGATTTAGATTTAACTGTTTTATTTTTATCTGATTTCTCAGCAGTTTTACTCTTTGAAGATTTCCTCTGCGGCTTTCTTCTCTTGAAATACATAACCGAAAATGCAGGTATCTCAATAGTTATCGATTGGTCAAAGCCGTGCATTGCCACAGCAGTTGTCTTTACTGGCTTGTTAGTAACAGGGCTTCCGTCTGGTGAGGTAGAGTTAAATATCTCCTCATATGTTCCTGCCTCAGGCACACCGAATGAATAAACTTCACGCCCTACCGGAACAAAGTTGCAGACAGCGATAATCTCATCACCGTTTTTGTCTATTCTTCTAAATATTATTATGCTCTGCTTGTAGTCATCATTCGATATCCACGAGAAGCCCTCCCATGAATAATCAATCTCCCACAAAGGCTTATTATCCTTATAGAAATGGTTGAGGTTTTTAACGAACTTCTGAAAATTCCTGTGGTTTTCATAGTTGTCTATCATAAACCACTCTAGTCCGTTTTCATAATCCCACTCTCTGAACTGCGCAAACTCGCTTCCCATAAACAGAAGCTTCTTTCCGGGGTGGGCCATCATATAAGCAAGTAACGCTCTCGCCTGTGCAAACTTCTGGTCGATATCACCGAACATTTTATTTACAAGCGAACCCTTTCCGTGAACAACCTCATCATGAGATATAGGCAGAATAAAGTTCTCAGAAAACGCATAGAAAAACGAGAATGTCAGTGCATTGTGATGATACGCCCTGTTTATAGGATCTTGCGACATATACATAAGCATATCGTTCATCCAGCCCATATTCCACTTGAAATTAAAGCCCAAGCCTCCGTCGCTTACAGGCTTTGAAACCATTGGCCACGCTGTTGACTCCTCAGCTATCATCATAACCTTAGGAAACTTTCTGAAGACCTCAGTGTTAAGGGCCTGTAAAAACTCTATTGCCTCCAAGTTTTCATTTCCGCCGTTTTTATTCGGAATCCACTCGTCGTCACGCCTGTCATAATCAAGATACAACATAGATGCCACTGCATCAACTCTTAACCCATCGACATGATAGTTCTCAAGCCAGTAGGCCGCATTCGAGATAAGAAAAGACCTTACCTCACCTTTTCCATAGTCAAACACCTTTGTTCCCCAAGAACGATGCTCGCCCTTTTTGGGGTCAGAATACTCATAGCATGGCTCGCCGTCCCACTCAAACAGACCTGCTTCATCTTTTGGAAAATGTGCAGGAACCCAGTCGAGTATCACGCCGATGTCCGCATTGTGGAACATATCAACCATCTTCATAAAATCCTCTGGGGTCCCGAATCGTGATGTCGGGGCAAAGTATCCTATAACCTGATAACCCCACGAGCCATCAAAAGGATATTCCGCCAGAGGCATAAACTCAACATGAGTATAGCCCATTTCTGTGACATACGGAATCATCTCCTCAGCAAATTTAATATAAGAGAAGAAATTTCCGTCCTCATACTTTTTCCACGAGCCTAGATTGACCTCATAAATATTCACGGGAGTATTTAATATATCAGTCTCACTCTTTTTTTTCTGCCACTCGCTGTCAGACCACTTGTAATTATCCAAATCATAAAGCTTTGTAGCAGTTGCAGGGGCAGTTTCCATATGAGTGCCGTAAGGATCTGCTTTCATAAGCTTCTTACCGGTGCTTGTTGTTACGCAGTATTTATAAATATCGTATATCTTAAGGTTAGGTATAAAAGTCTCCCATATCTCTGTGTCAGCAATTCTCTCCATAGGGTTTCTTGTATCGTCCCAGGAGTTGAATTCCCCCACTACCGAGATCGCTTTAGAGTGTGGTGCCCACACTCTGAAATAATATCCGGATTGTCCGTCCTTTTCACCCTTTATTGATCCAAAAAATTTATACGCCTCAAAATTTGTTCCATTGTGAAAGAGATGTATAGGTATTTGATAGTTTTCAGGAATTATGTCCATATTGATAAATGCCTTTGCGTGCAAAGGTCTCCTTTCGTTTAGCTGTCAGAGGTTAGAAATTATTATTTCTCACAGAAACGATTATATTTCTTAATCTAATCTCTGACTATCATTTTACATTCTTTCGGCTAATTTTTCAATAGTTTTTGTATAAATTTTAGAATTTACACAGAAAATATAATATCACTTTGTTTATATTCACCAAAGAATTAGAGCGCAATACAGCTATGGGATGTATATGGACTACTTTTTTCCTATTTTACTGCAAATGACGGTTATATCATCAGGCTTCGAGGTGACACTTTTTTCTGTTGCAAGCTCGCCTATTGCCCTTGAGATTTCCTCAGGGGACATCTTTGCAACCTCCCTCCTATTTCTTAAAACTTCCCTGACAGCACTCTCGATAACACCATCACTGCATACTATCACCAAATCATTTTTGAAAAGCTTATTTCTTATCTGATTAACGCTTGTCTCTGACAAAATCCCCAGCGGGAACGCATATCCCTCAATCTTTTTCAGCTCACCGTCTCTGTAAATATAGCTTGGACCTGCTCCTGCTTTAAGAATATTTAGATAACCTCCGCACAAATCAAACTGCACCAAGTCGAGAGTTGCAAAGGACTCCTCCCAGCACTTTACCTGTAATACTGAGTTGAGTAGT
Organism: uncultured Clostridia bacterium; assembly: GCA_947624345.1. Lineage (GTDB taxonomy): Bacteria > Bacillota > Clostridia > Oscillospirales > Ruminococcaceae > UMGS1601. The sequence goes on from CANQJW010000006.1 coordinate 11,930, forward strand.
CTTACTGTCGTCTCGTCAGACACACCTGCTGTTAATAGCCGTGCGGTGAGGTTTACAGTAAACATCGAATCTAACCTTGCTCTGTTTCCTTTTCCCATACCGTCCGAGAGGATTATATAGCTCTCTGTGTTGTTTATGGTCAGCTTTTCATAATAATCTCCCGAATGTTGTCCAGGTTCTCCTGCTGTCTGATAAAACCCCTGTGACAGCGAATAGGTCGGACGCTCTGAGTATTCAAGCCTTGTTGTATCTCCTAATGTAACCTTTCTCGGCATTTCAAACTCACAGCCTGTTATATCGCTCAGCTCAACTGTCAGCTTTACCACATCTATCCGTGACTGTGAGCTGTAAAAAATCTCTCCTCTTAGCATTTTTCGCTCGTCAACATATATACAAGCACGCTGATTCTCTCCGCCAAGACGCCTTACTAGCTCGCTCGCCCTTGTAGATAATCCTACATCAACATTTGAAAGCTTTGAAACATCTTGTGATATATCGTCTAAAACATTCCCCATTGTTTCAAGCTGAGTTGAAAGAAACTCACGCATTTCTTTGAGCTTTCTCGAAGAACTCTGTTCAAACAGCATATTTGTATACATCATATTATATGTATTCGCTAAAAGCTCTTTTCTTATACATTCAGGGTGCTTTTTGTCTATGTCCTCCTCGCTTAGCTTTTCCAGACACGCAATCTTTCTCTGAAGCTGAGTAAAAACACTTTTTGTCTCGCTCTCTTTTCTATGCCAGCAGATTGCGTTCATCGGACACTCTCTGCACACGCTATTTTTCACAAGCCTGCCCAATTGCGTCGGGGTAACCTTTTTCTCCATTGCCTCTGTAACGGTAGAAATCTGATTTTTGACATCAGACAGAGCGTTCGACGCAAAGGAAAGCTTTGATGCAACGGTTTTATTTGAAATTTCAGATGCTTTGTTTGTTCCGCTCACAAGCTTCAGAGCTCCTGTCACCTTTCCTTCGGGAAGAGCAAGATATATCACAGCACCTGCTATTAAATCGGCAAACAGCTTAAATGTATCAGAGTTCATTCCGATAGTTACAAGTGACACTAGAGAAACTCCTATAAACACAATGATTATCGCCGCTATTCCGAAAGATGCAAACGCTCCACATATTAGACCCGAAGTCGCAAGAAGCAGAGTGTTCTTTGCAAGCTCAGGTTCGCAGAGTATCACTCCGCAGGTGGCAAGCGCTCCGCACACTGCACCGCCTATATGCTTATATCTGTTTACAGCAAAAAGCATTATAACTACACCAAAAGCTCGTCCAAGATTTATCCCCAGAATCGAAACGGAAGTCAGTGTTGCGACAAGCATTACATATAGTATACTCAGTCCCACGCCGTTTAAACCCTTAATGCTGATTGCTCCTGTTTTCTTAAAATTCTCAAAGCAATACTTTGAGAAAAACACAAGGAAGAAACAGAGCATTGCTGCAAAGGTTCTGTAAACAATAACCTCAATTCTTGCCGGTATTACAAGGCTGAAAAGAGTTCCGAAAAATAGGGTTACTGCACCTGACATGACCGCTATTGATATAGGCGAATTGTTATATGTATTTGGGAAAATAAAAGTCTTTAAAACAACTATAGTTGTCATTGCGCATATGCTTGGTATTCCATCTACAATATTACCGTTTATTACATATGACAGCACCGCCGCTATAAACGCCGGGATTGAGTTGAATCCTGATATCGAAACTATCACAATGTTTACCGGCGAATTAAAACCGAGTATATTCCCCTTACTGGATATATACCCTAAGACCATTGCAAGTCCCATTAGAGAAAAGCTTTTTATCTTTTCCTCATTTTTTTCTAAAACCTGAAAATTTAACATTCCTATCACCATTGTACTCCAAAATTTCTACACATATATCTTTCGGTAGATATTTCAATATTACAATGTCTCAAACAGAAAAAATGTCGCAAACAGCGTATTACAATAGGTTATAATTTGTGACAGAATGTATAAAAAAACCCTTGCATAATCTGCAAGGGAAAATTCCTTATTTTTTAAATATAGTATCTTTAACAGCTGACAGAGGGTGTTTGATTTTATATACAACCCTCTCGATTGTCTGTTTTAGTTCCTCATTTTTCTTCTTTAACTCTTCGTTTTTCTTCTTTAACTCTTCGTTTTTCTTCTTTAGCTCTTCATTTGCTCTTCTCAGCACAAAAATATCGTTCTTCAGACTAAGTATCTGAGAATCCATAGACTTAACCTTATCACGAATAAGCCTTGATTTATTGCTCTCATCTTTTAAGGCTTCCATCTCATTTTTGTATTCTAGCATCTGTTCGCCTACGCTGGCAATGGCCTTCTTTATCTCATCATTATCTACAGGCTCTTCGCCTTGATAATCCTTTAAGAATATATCTAAAGAATTCTCTACGCCTGTCTTTTCACACTGAAGCTGTTCTTTTAATTCGTCTATTTCCTTTTTCTGAGCTACAGCTATAAGACCGAAAAACCGAATTATATCCTCGTGCATAAAGTCATTCTGAGGTGTCCATCTGGTTGCCGCTCTTGATTTATGAGAAAAGAGCTCATCGTTTTCTAATCCAAGATACTCTCTGGCAATTGCAGCATTACCCTTAGCATACTTCTTCATAAAGCTGTCCGCCTGATCTTCTGTAAGCATTTCAAAAACATTGTCAGGACTCTTTACTCTTTCACATTCCTCCGAAATTTTTCTGAGAAATGAGCGTGTGGAATCCTCGTCAGGAAGAATTGTGTTTATAACCCGTCTTATCTCCTGACTGTTTGCAGTTAATGAAGGATTAGTCTCTTCTGTCACTACCTGAAATTCATCAGTGAATTCAATACCAACTGCATCAAGAAAATCAGAATATATAGTTCCGCCGTTACCATGAAAACGATTTCTCTCGAAAATCCTGACTATGATATTTTCTTTTCCTATAACCTCTGCTATCTTCTCTAGTAAACCATAATAATCAAGAGCAACACCCTTGGGACGATATATGAAGTTATCCCATTTTACTCCAGAATATGAATTCCAACCCTCTTTTATCTGTTGGCTCAGCCACGAATTTGCAAACTCATCCTGTCTTCTTAAATAAACTATCGCTTTAATTTGATAATTATTCTGCTCAGCATCTTTTTTCAATTTCTCCCAGAACTTAAACTTATTTCCGTTTGATGCGTGCCAGATGTTTTCATCGGACAAAATTACATTTCCGTAATTCTCTAACTCATTATGAACGAGCGATAAACCCTCATTCCAGAGAGCTTCTTCCCTTTCAAAATCCTCCTGTCCGTCAGAGCCTGAAAGCTTACCAACCAGAAAATGTCCGTTTCGTCGTATTTCAACCCTAGGATATTTGAAATCTAAAATAGGATAGCTGAATCTTTTTTGGTTCAATATTTCCTGATTTTCCATACAGAACTTCTGTATAGATGTCGTAGCTGTCTTGGGAGTTCCTATATGCAGATATAATGTTGACATGTTTAGTTCTCCTTAATGCTTATTATATTTGAGATTCTAACTCCTCAAGCAAAATATCAACGCAAGTATCTAAATCGTGTTCGGCTGTGTTGATTGTAATATCAGGATTCTCAGGCGGCTCATAAGGCGATGAAATTCCCGTAAAGTTCTGAATCTCGCCATTTCTTGCCTTTTTATAAAGCCCCTTGACATCTCGTCTTTCGCACTCCTCAAGCGGTGTGCTTACATATACCTCGATAAAGTTGTCCCCGCCGATTATCTCCTTAGCATTGCGCCTGTCACGCTTATATGGCGATACAAATGAGTTTATAACGATAACTCCCGCATCGTTCATAAGCTTTGAAACTTCTGCAATACGTCTGATATTCTCGATTCTATCCTGCTCCTTAAATCCTAGGTTCTTATTAAGACCCATACGAACATTGTCGCCGTCTAAGGTCATTGTATGCTTACCTATTGCAAACAGACGCTTCTCCAGAGCGTTCGCAAGCGTTGACTTGCCCGAACCTGAAAGTCCGGTAAGCCATATAGTTCTAGCCTTTTGACCCTTTTGGTTTTCTCTTTGCTCTCTGGTTATATCCATCTCGTGATATGTCAAGTTGTCAGCTCTGTTCAGTTTATGCATAACAACTCCGCATGCTGATGTCATATGCGTAATACGGTCGATAAGTATTAACGCGCCAAGAGTTGGATTTTGTGCAAACTCATCAAAAACGATCTTCTCAGACACAGATATATCACATTCAGCAATCTCATTTTTATATATTGCGTCTGCATTGACCTCGCTGCCGGTATTTACATCTATCTTATGCTTGATATTCATAACAACAGCAGGAATTTTCTTTGTTCCCAGCTTTAAAAGATAGTTTTTACCTGCAACAAGCTCGCTGTCGTCCATCCAGAGCAATTTAGCAGTGAACAGATTTCCAATAGTAGGTCTAGCTCCACTTACAAGAACACAGCCTCTTGATACATCGACCTCTTTGTCAAGCTGAACGGTAACTGCCTGTCCCTTTTGAGCACTCTCTACCTCTTTTCCTGCGGCAATAATGCTCTTTACATTAGCCTTTTCCTTAGACGGTAAAGCAGTTATCTCATCACCTACGCTTAGCTTGCCCGTTTCTATCTGACCTGAAAATCCCCTGTAAGTATGGTTAGGTCTGCAAACCCTCTGAACAGGCATTGAAAATCCCTTTTCAACATCATCAGCGTGAACGTCTATTTCCTCAAGATAAGAAAGCAGCGTTCCGCCACGATACCAGCTCATATGCTCAGATTCGGTTGTGATATTATCTCCCTCGGTTGCCGAAACAGGAATTATCTTAACCGATTCATAGTCAAACTCGGCTAGGAGTATTTTTATTTCTTTTTCTATCTTATTGAACTTATTGCGGTCAAAGTGGATAAGATCCATTTTATTTACGGCAAACACAAAGTGCTTTATACCCATAAGCGAGCAGATTCTTGCATGTCTTCTTGTCTGAACCAAAACGCCCTGAGAAGCATCAACAAGGATAACTGCAAGTTCAGCAAATGAAGCTCCGACAGCCATATTTCTAGTGTATTCCTCATGGCCCGGGGTGTCTGCTACGATAAAAGATCTGCGTTCGGTTGTGAAATAGCGGTAGGCTACATCTATGGTGATTCCCTGTTCACGCTCAGCCATAAGACCGTCCAAAAGCAGTGAATAATCTATATTACCCTCTCTTGAGCCAACCTTGCTGTCCAGCTCCAGAGAATGCTCCTGATCCGCAAACAAAAGCTTAGCATCATAGAGCATATGTCCGATAAGAGTTGATTTACCGTCATCGACGCTTCCACAGGTGATGAATTTCAAAAGTCCGTTCATTTTAGAAATAGCCCTCCCTTTTTCTCTTTTCCATACTTGCAGCTCCACCGTCGTTATCAATAACACGGCTTGTCCTTTCGGAAGAAACAGCGCCCAGAGTCTCGTCGATAATCTCATCAAGCGTCTCGGCGTTACTTTCCATACCGCCTGTAAGCGGATAGCAGCCAAGCGTTCTGAAACGAATCTTCTTTGTCATTACCTCTTCTCCGTCTAAAATAGGCATACGGTCGTCGTCAACCATAATTATGTTGCCGTCTCGCTCAACGCACTTTCTCTCTGCTGCAAAATACAGAGGAACTATATCTATGTTTTCTCTCTTGATATACTGCCAGATATCCTTTTCCGTCCAATTGGATATAGGGAACACACGAATTTCTTCGCCCTTGTTTATCTCGGTATTATATAACTTCCACATCTCAGGACGCTGATTTTTAGGATCCCATGCGTGGTCTGAGTTTCTGAATGAGAAAATTCTTTCCTTAGCTCTTGACTTCTCCTCGTCACGCCTGCCTCCGCCAAAAGCCGCTGTAAAGCCGTACTTATCAAGTGCCTGCTTCAATGCCTGCGTTTTCATTATATCGGTATAGGACGAGCCGTGATCAAACGGGTTAATCCCCTGCTTAACGCCCTCCTCGTTAATGTATTCAAGCATTTCAATACCGTACTTCTTTGCCGTTCTATCACGGAACTCTATCATCTCTTTGAATTTCCATGTAGTGTTGACATGCAAAAACGGGAACGGAGGCTTTTCAGGATAAAACGCTTTTAAAGCAAGATGCAACATAACAGATGAATCCTTGCCGATTGAATACAGCATAACAGGCTTCTCAGACTCTGCCGCAACCTCCCTCATGATATAAATAGCCTCTGCCTCAAGCTCGTCTAAATGTGAAAATTTACTCATAATCAAATTTCCTTTATTTCTAATTTTGCCCTATTTATCGGTTAATCTCCATGAAAATAATGGCAATATGGCTTTCAGTTTTACCAAATCCATATTAGAATACCATATCTCGTGAAAATTGTCAAGAAAAACATAAATAGCTTAGGTGTTTTATAACAAGAAACAGTTACTCATCAGAGCCTAGTTTGTCCTTTAGGATATTGGCAAAGCTTATCAGCTCTTCCATTGAAAGCTGTTCGGGACGAATATTTATCGCAAGTCCTGACCCCTCTATTGCTTCTGTCACAATGCTTTTTTCAATTCCGAGAGATGATGAAACTGAGTTTGAAAGGGTTTTTCTTCGCTGAGAAAACGCTCCCCTCGCAACTTTAAAAAAGAATCTCTCATCCTCAACTCCCTCAGGGGTTTTGTCTTTAATATCAAAGCGAACAACACAGCTGTCAACATTCGGTGACGGCATAAAGCTGCCCCTTGAAACATCAAATAAAATTTTTGGCATTGAAAAATAGTTTACAGCTACCGTCACTGCTCCCATATCTCTTGTTCCCATTTCGGCACAAAGTCGTCTGCCTGCCTCTTTTTGTACCATAACAGTAACTGATTTTATTCTCAACCTTGACTCTAAAAGCTTCATAATAACCGGAGATGTAATATAATAAGGTAAGTTTGCACACACTGCAACGTCTAAGCCTGCGAACTCCTCATCAATGATTTTTGATAAATCTGTTTCCATTATATCTGCGTTTATGATTTTTACATTATCAAACTCGGAAAGCGTGTCCTCTAATATCGGGATAAGACGCTTGTCTATTTCAATAGCAACAACCTTATCAGCACCCTTTGCAAGTTCACAAGTCAAAACGCCAATTCCTGTTCCTATTTCTATCACACCAAAGCCCGACTTTGCGTTTCCCTGCTCTGCAATTCTGGGACAAACTGTTGGATTTATCAGAAAGTTCTGTCCCAAGCTTTTTGAAAACTCAAAGCCGTGCTTTTTCATTAACCCTTTTATTACGCTTATATCCGTTAATTTTTCCAATGTCTACCTGCTTTCGAAAGGAGATTATCCCTTTTCAAATATATAAATATTACAACTTTTATTATAGCATAAACATATTATCTTTTCAAATAATAATATCGTAAACACCTTACTATATAAATTAAAGGAGAAAAATTATGGATATGCAAGACATCCCTATAGGATTTACTTTTGCACTTGCTGAAAATCCTGAAGCGCTTAATTACTTTATATCTCTTTCAGAAGAACAGAAACAGCGTGTGTTAGAGCAAACACATAAAATTCATACAAAAAGTGAGATGCAGGCGTTTGCAGGTAATTTTGCAAAGAATAATTCGTCCTCAAAAACGGGATTTATGAATAATCGTTTCAGCTAGACTAACCCACTTAGTATTTTGCATTAAGTTATAAACAGTATGCAAATTTAACAATAAATTAAAAGAATGTAAGCATAAATTTTATAGCAAAAGGAGTTGAAATTCTTTCAAAACTGGAGTACAATATAAAGTGTAATAAATTTGGTTGAATTGAGGTAAAGCGTATGACATTTATATACAGCGGTCATCAAAACGCTTCATACGGCTTTTCAGGTAATCGTTCTTGTGTTTGTTTCTCAGAATGTTGCCTTGCTTCATTGCACTCAAACAACAAAATAATAGTATAATTATAACTGCAACAGAGATGTTGCAGTTTTTTTACTTTTAATTTTTTATTTTGGAGGTCTTTAAAATGAAAAAAGTTGCAATTATTATGGGAAGCGACAGCGACTTTCCTATTGTATCAAAGGCAATTAAAGAACTTGATAATTACGGCGTCCCATATGAAGCGCACATTATGTCCGCTCACAGAACGCCTGAGCTTGCAGCATCCTTTGCAAAAAACGCAAAGAAAAACGGCTTTGGAATTATCATTGCAGCGGCTGGTATGGCCGCTCACTTAGCAGGTGTTTTAGCGGGTAACACTACCCTGCCGGTAATAGGAATACCTATTAAGTCTACATTCGACGGTATGGACGCTCTGCTCGCAACTGTTCAGATGCCAAGCGGAATACCTGTTGCGACCGTTGCGGTAAACGGAGCTAAAAATGCAGCACTGTTAGCAATTCAGATGCTCTCGCTCTCCGATGAAAGTCTTGCGGACAAGCTAGAAGAAGCTAAAGCAGAAATGGTAGAGGGCGTTAAGGCTAAAGACGAGGCATTACAGGAGCAGATTGCTTCACTTTAATTATGTAAAATATTTTTTCTTAAATTTAAATACAAACAAACTATAAGATATGGAGGAAAATCACTATGGAAAACATTATTAAGGGCCAACAACTTTATGAAGGAAAGGCAAAGAAAGTCTATGCCACAAACGATCCTGACCTTGTTATCGTTGACTACAAGGACGATGCGACCGCATTCAACGGTGAAAAGAAAGGCACTATCGCAGGCAAGGGCTCAATCAATAACAGAATGACAAACTTTATGTTTAAGCTGTTAGAAAAGGAGGGTGTTCCGACTCACCTGGTCGAGGAGATAAACGACCGAGAAACTATCGTCAAGAAGGTTGAGATAGTACCTCTTGAGGTTATTATAAGAAATGTTGCGGCAGGCAGCTTTTCAAAGAAGTTAGGTATTAAAGAGGGTACTCCACTTAAAACTCCTACTTTAGAGTTCAGCTATAAAAACGACGAACTGGGCGATCCGTTTATAAATAAATACTATGCTCTCGGTCTTGACCTTGCAACCGAGGAGGAAATAGAGACTATAACAAAGTATGCGTTTAAGGTAAATGATTTTATGTTGAAGTTCTTCAAGGAGCTTAATATCGACCTTATCGACTTCAAGATAGAGTTTGGTAGATTTCACAATGAAATCATTCTCGCCGATGAGATTTCTCCCGACACCTGCCGTTTCTGGGACTCAACAACCCACGAAAAACTTGATAAAGACCGCTTCCGCAGAGATATGGGCGGCGTAGAAGACGCTTATCAGGAAATTATGAGACGACTAGAGGCTAGAGGTTAAAGATTAGAGATTAGAAATAAGAAGTTAGAAACTATAATATTAACAGCAAGTAAAATATTAAAATCTTGCATCTTGCTTCTTGCATCTAACTGAGGAAGGAATGATAATACTTGAAAAAAGGCTTGCACGAGGAGTGCGGTGTTTTCGGCATATACTCAAACGAAACAACCGACGTAGCGTCGTCTGTATATATCGGACTGTATGCACTTCAGCACAGAGGACAGGAAAGCTGCGGTATCGTTGTAAACGACGACGGACTTTTCCACTATCACAAGGACTTAGGTCTTGTTCACGAGGTTTTCAATCAGGAGACTCTATCAAAACTGGGTAACGGTCAGATAGCTATCGGGCATGTCAGATATTCTACAACGGGAAACTCAAACCGCTCAAATGCACAGCCGCTGGTTGTTCGGCATATTAAAGGTCCTATGTCAATATCGCATAACGGAAACCTTGTAAACGCTTCTCAGCTAAGACAGGAATATGAATTAAAGGGCGCGATCTTTCACAACACCAATGATACTGAAGTCATCTCTTATGCGATAACCGAACAGCGTCTTGTATGCGGCTCTATTGAGGAATCTGTTGAAAAAGCAATGTATAAGATAAAGGGTGCATACTCTATTCTGGTTATGTCTCCTACTAAGCTGATTGCGGCTCGTGATCCTAACGGCTTTCGTCCGCTGTGTCTGGGTAAAACTTCAAACGGCTATGTAGTATCATCGGAATCCTGCGCTTTTGAAAGTATGGGCGCTAAATTTGTTCGTGACATAAAGCCCGGAGAGATAGTTGTCATTGACAAAAAGGGTATGAGAAGTATTGAGACCCACTGCGGAAACAAAGGAACTATCTGCGTGTTTGAATACGTCTACTTCGCAAGACCTGACTCTGTTATAGAAGGCTCGAGCGTTCACAAGGCAAGACTTCGTGCAGGAAAATTTCTCTGGCAGGAACACCCATGCAAGGCAGATGTTGTTATAGGCGTTCCCGACTCGGGAATTGACGCAGCACTCGGTTTTGCAAATGCAAGCGGTATTCCCTACGGCGTGGGATTTATCAAAAACAGATATATAGGCAGAACTTTTATTCAGCCTACTCAGCTGGAGCGAACAAACTCTGTCAAGATAAAACTGAATGTAATATCAAACACAGTTAAAGACAAACGTGTTGTTATGATTGACGACAGCATTGTAAGAGGCACTACTATGAGAAGAATAGTAAACCTTCTAAGAGACGCCGGCGCTAAAGAAGTTCATGTGAGAGTTTCCTGCCCTCCGTTTATAGCGCCCTGCTATTTCGGTACAGATATAGACAGCAAGGAAAATCTTATAGCCTGTCAGAAAAAATCTATTGACGAGATTTGCGAAAGCATTGGCGCTGACAGCTTGGGCTATCTCAGTGTTGAAAACGTCAAGAAGCTTGCAGGGATTTCCCACTGCGATTTCTGCGTGGGCTGCTTTAATGAGAAGTATCCTATTGGGGTTCCTAAGGAAATGCCTAAGGATAAATTTGAGTCTAAGATAAATAACAATCAGCTTACGCTGAATATTGAATAAAACTAATGAGGTGCTTTAAAATATGAAGAGTTTTTCAAACAGTTATAAAGAAGCCGGTGTCGATGTAACTGCCGGATATAAGGCTGTTGAGCTTATGAAACAGCATGTTGCAAAAACAATGACTTCTAACGTGCTTTCGGGACTGGGCGGCTTCGGAGGTCTTTATGAGCTTGACCTAACCGGTATAAACAAGCCCGTTCTGGTTTCAGGAACAGACGGAGTTGGCACAAAACTGAAAATCGCTTTTTTGATGGACAAACACAACACAGTCGGTATTGACTGTGTGGCTATGTGCGTAAACGATATTATATGCTGCGGAGCTAAGCCCCAGTTCTTTTTAGACTATATCGCAGTGGGCAAGAATATTCCTGAAAAGGTTGCAAATATCGTTTCGGGAGTTGCTGAGGGCTGTGTTCAGTCGGGCTGTGCATTGATCGGCGGAGAAACTGCCGAGATGCCGGGCTTCTATCCTGAGGACGAATACGACCTTGCCGGTTTCTCGGTTGGAGTTGTGGATAAGGATAAGATTTTGAAGCCTGATACCCAAAGAGAGGGAGACATTTTGATTGGTATTAAATCAAGCGGAGTTCACTCAAACGGATTTTCACTTGTAAGAAAGGTGTTCTCAGTAAGTGAGTCGAACCTTGCAAGACACATCAGCGAGCTTGGAGCTACGCTCGGAGACACGCTTTTAACACCTACTAAAATCTATGTGAAAGCAATTATGAACGCACTTGATACCTGCACAATTAAATCTATTTCACACATCACAGGCGGAGGATTTTATGAGAATATTCCTCGTTCGCTGCCAAACGGCATATCAGCAAAGATTGATAAATCCGCTGTGCAAGTTCTTCCTATATTCAAAGTTATTGCAGGAACAGGAAAAATCCCTGAAAGAGATATGTTCAACACATTTAATATGGGTGTTGGTATGACAGTTGTTGTTGATAAAAATGACGCTGATAAGGCTATCGAGGCTATCAACGCAACCGGCGAAGAGGCTTATGTTCTCGGTGAGCTTGTTAAGAGCGACGAGGGAGTTATAATTGCTTAGTCGGAGAGCCGCTATTGCCTGTTGATTATAGAAGGGATTGATATTATTTATGAAGAAAATTGCAGTATTGGTTTCGGGCGGCGGAACTAATCTTCAAGCACTTATTGACGCTGAGAAAAGCGGAAAAATTAAAAACGGAAAAATAACCTGCGTTATATCTTCAAGCCCTGATTCTTATGCTCTTGAACGAGCTAAAAACAACAATATTCCTACAAAGGTTATTCCAAGAAAGGAATATGAGAGCGTAAGAGATTATACAAGGGCTGTTACCGATACTCTTATCGAGGAGAAAGCTGACCTTGTTGTGTATGCAGGCTTTATGACCATTTTAGATGAGCAGATTGTTGAAGCTTTCTCAAACAGAATGATGAATGTTCATCCGTCGCTTATCCCCTCTTTCTGCGGAAAGGGATTTTACGGACTTCATGTTCATGAGGAGGTCCTCAAAAAAGGAGTTAAGCTGACAGGTGCCACTGTTCACTTTGTTACAGAGGAATGTGACGGAGGTCCTATAATCCTGCAAAAAGCAGTCGAGGTCAAAAATGACGATACCCCTGAAGCTCTGCAAAAAAGAGTTATGGAGGAAGCTGAGTGGAAAATACTTCCCAAGGCTGTATCGCTGTTCTGCGAGGACAGAATAGAAGTAAAGGATAATAAGACTTATGTTAACTAGATTTTTACAAAAACTATTAGGAGGATTAGTATGAAAACAATTGACATTTATGAGGAGCTTAAGGGCAATCCTTATCCCGGCAGAGGAATCATTATAGGCAAATCTGCTGACGGAAAGAACGCTGTAACCGCATATTTTATCATGGGACGCAGTGTAAACTCACGAAACAGAGTGTTCAAAGAGACTTCCGACGGAATTAAGACAGAGGCTTTTGATCCGTCTCTGCTGACAGATCCACACCTTATAATATACTCGCCTGTCAGGGTTCTGGGCAACAAGACTATTGTTACAAACGGTGACCAGACCGATACTATTTACGAGCTTATGGATAAACAACAGACCTTTGAGCAGACTCTGCGTACTCGTGAGTTTGAGGACGATGCACCGAATTATACCCCTCGCATTTCGGGAATTATGCACATTGAGGACGATACATACAACTATGCAATGTCTATATTAAAATCAGCAGATGGAAATCCTGATTCGTGCGAAAGATTTACCTATTCATACACAAATCCAATTAACGGCGAAGGCAGATTTATCCACACATATATGGGCGACGGAAATCCGCTTCCAAGCTTTGAGGGAGAGCCAAAGAAAATCTCAATACCTAATGATATAAAAGAGTTTTCTGATTCGCTCTGGAACAGTTTGAATGAAGATAATAAGGTTTCTCTTTTTGTAAGGTATATTGATCTACAAACCAAGAAGGCTGAAACTGTTATTATAAATAAAAATCAAAAGTAAATATTCAGATTTAAATAATCGAGAGGAGGAAATGCTCTATTATTGAGCATAATAAATTATGAGTAAAGATATGCTACTGAAATACGGCTGTAATCCAAATCAAAAGCCGTCAAAGATTTATATGGCTGACGGAAGTGAGCTTCCGATAACCGTGTTAAACGGCAAACCTGGTTATATCAATTTGCTTGACGCATTCAACGGCTGGCAGCTTGTTAAGGAGCTAAAAAAAGCAACAGGTATGTGTGCGGCAACATCATTCAAGCACGTTTCCCCTGCCGGTGCGGCTGTAGGAAAGCCACTTTCAGACACTCTGAAGAAAATCTACTGGGTTGACGATTTAGGTGAACTTTCACCTATGGCCTGTGCTTATGCAAGAGCAAGAGGTGCTGACAGAATGTCATCATACGGAGATTTTATCGCTCTTTCAGACGAATGTGACGTATGTACTGCAAAAATGATTCAAAGAGAGGTTTCCGACGGTATCATCGCACCATCATACACAGACGAGGCACTGGAAATTTTGAAATCTAAGAGAAAAGGAACTTACAATATCATTCAGATCGATGAAAATTATACTCCCAATCCTATCGAAACAAAGCAGGTTTACGGAGTTACATTCGAGCAAGGCAGAAATGAGCTTGACATTAACACTGCCCTTCTTGAGCAGAATATACCGACCGAAAACAAAAACATTCCTGAGGATAAGAAGATCGACCTGCTTATCTCTCTTATAACTCTTAAATATACTCAGTCTAACAGCGTTTGTTATGTTAAGGACGGTCAGGCAATCGGTATCGGTGCAGGTCAGCAGTCGAGAATCCACTGCACAAGACTTGCAGGAAATAAAGCTGATGTATGGTGGCTTCGTCAGGCACCTCAGGTTCTTAACCTTGATTTCAAGGACGATATCAGGCGTGCTGACAGAGACAACGCAATAGATGTTTATATCTCAGATGAATATGAGGATATTTTAGCAGAGGGCGTTTGGCAGAATACCTTTAAGACAAAACCTCCTGTATTCACAGATGATGAGAAAAAGGCATGGATTGCAAAGAACACTGATGTTTGTCTTGGCTCTGACGCTTTCTTCCCGTTCGGCGATAATATCGAGAGGGCAAGAAAGAGCGGTGTTTCATATATTGCTGAGCCTGGCGGTTCAATCCGTGACGATAATGTTATTGAAACCTGTAATAAATACAATATCGCAATGAGTTTTACCGGTATAAGATTGTTCCACCACTAAAAAGTAAGATTTGTTTATTTATAGAAAGGTAGATTTTTATGAAAGATTTTAAAAAGCTGGCAGCATTGTTTTTAAGTATCATAATGGTGCTGAGCTTTGCAGGCTGTGCGGAAAAAGATACTTCAGGCACTTCATCAAGTGTAGAAACAACTGCTGATGCGAACGGTTCTGAGAGTGATGCAAAGAGTAGCAATGATGATAAAAACGCTGATAACAACAGCTCAAAAATAAATAGTAAGAAAAACTCAGATAGTAAAGACAAAAATACTCAATCTACAGGAACTCCGCTTAAAAATGGCTCTTATTCAACTAAGGAATTTTCTATCACACCCGGCTCTGACTGGAAATTGAGCGATGCTTCCTCAGAGGAAGAAGAAACTGCTGTCTTTACTCTTGACAGTGGGTCATATAGCTCTATCACCGTCACCAAGTTCCCTGTTGATAAAAACACTACTATTGAAAATTATAAAGAGGACACAATAAAACAGTATAATAAAATGAACGATTATACGCTTGATGATATAAAAGATGTTGAAATCGACGGTAAAAAGGCAGTTAAACTTTATATCACTGTAAAAAACAATTCATCATTAAAGATGAAGATGATACAAAATCATATTATAGACGGCTCTGACCTCTATATATGTACCTTTACTACGTCTAAGAAAGAATATAAGAAAACGAAGTCAGAGGCTGAGAAAATCCTTGATACTTTCAAGCTTAAATAAGCTAAGCTCTTGAAAAAACTATATCCATTATAAAGGGGAAATTACAATGAAAATTTTAGTTGTCGGCGGCGGCGGACGAGAACACGCAATTATTATGAAGCTTGCTGAATCGCCAAAGGTTGAAAAGCTATATTGCACACCAGGCAACGGAGGTATATCAAAATATGCTGAGTGCTTTGATGTGGGTGCCTGCGACATTGAAGGAGTTGTGGCACTGGCTAAAAAGCTTAGCGTTGATATGGTAGTTGTCGCACCAGATGATCCTCTGGTTCTCGGTATGGTTGACGCTCTTCGGGCTGAGGGATTTATGACGTTCGGCCCTAAAAAGGACGCTGCTATTATCGAGGGCTCAAAGGTGTTCTCAAAAGAGCTTATGAAGAAATATAACATTCCGACAGCACGATATGAAGCGTTCACCGATAGCGAAGATGCTATCAACTATATAAAAGAAAAGAACACCTACCCTACTGTTGTAAAGGCAGATGGTCTTGCACTCGGAAAGGGTGTTATCATTGCCGAGGACGAGGCTCAGGCAATCGACGCTGTAAACTCGATTATGAACGATAAAATTTTTGGCGAAAGCGGTTCTCAGCTTGTTGTCGAGGAATTTCTGACAGGTCCTGAGGTTTCGGTTCTTTCATTCACAGACGGAAAGACTATTGTTCCTATGATTTCATCTATGGATCACAAGAGAGCCTTAGACGGGGACAAGGGTCTTAACACAGGCGGAATGGGAACTGTTGCACCTAACCCTTACTACACAGATGATGTAGCAAAGGAATGTATGGAGAAAATCTTTCTGCCTACTATAAACGCAATGAACGCCGAGGGAAGAACCTTTGAGGGTTGTTTATACTTCGGGCTTATGCTTACCCAAAACGGTCCTAAGGTGATTGAATACAACTGCCGTTTTGGCGATCCTGAGACACAGGTTGTTCTTCCTATGCTTGATGGCGATTTGTGCGAAATCTTCGAAGCAATTTATAATCACGAGCTTGACAAGGTTTCAATCGACTGGAAGCAAGGATTTTGCACCTGCGTTGTAATGGCAAGCGGCGGTTACCCTAAGTCCTATCCAAAGGGTATTGAGATTTCTGGTCTTGACAACAAAGGACAGGTTGAGAACGCTTTTGTTTACCACGCCGGAACCAAACTCGAGGACGGCATTTTTAAGACTAACGGTGGACGAGTTCTAGGCGTTACCTGCAACGCTTTGACACTTCAGGGTGCACTTGACAAGTCCTATGAAGCAATTTCAAAAATCAAATGGGAAAACGCTCATATCAGAACCGATATAGGAAAGCGTGCTTTGGCGGCACTAGACAATGATCCCCTAGCCCTTCACTACAAAGACGATATGGAGGATTATATTGAAGAAAACGGGGTATATTTACGGCAGTAGGCAGGAGTGACCCCTGCACGATTTGCCGCCTGTTATAATTATAATAAATGTGCTTACTTTGATAAACGGCGGGCTTATCAATTGATAATTTACAATTATATTAGAAATGAAAAGCGTTCGGGAAAAACAAAATTACTGAACGCTTTAGTTATATCTTTTTTCTTAAATCTAGCCACTATCAACTGTCCATTATCAATTATAAATTGCTTAATTGTCTTGGTCGTAAGTCTCCTGAAAGAACTTGGCATAATCGGTTCTTTTTTCTTTCATGAACGTAATAGCCGTTCTCGGGTGGCAGTTAAACCTTCCGGTCAACAGATACGGAACATCATAACCCCAGACCAAACCATCGTTTCGAAGCTTAACCATATTCTTTTCAATAAAGTTAAGCAGCGGAACTAAATCGTACTTGGGATTTTTTAAAAATCCAAGAAGAGTTTCCAATGCACAGTTTCCTGCACCTCTGCCAAGCGACCTTACAGTACCGTCAAGGTAGCTGGTTCCCATAATCATAGACTCAATGGTGTTCGCAAAAGCAAGCTGTTGATTATCGTGTGCGTGAATACCAATCTTTTTGTTGTACTTCTCGCCGAACTCTAAGAATTTCTCAGTCAGCCTTCTTATATCCTCAGGATACAAAGCACCGAAGCTGTCAACAATGTAAATCACATCAACACTGCTGTTTCCAAGTAGCTCTAACGACTGATTAAGCTCACCATCGTTTGCAGTCGAAACAGCCATAATGTTAGCCGAGGTTTCATAGCCTTTCTTATGAAAATTTTCTATCATCTCAATGCAGGACGGAATCTGATATACATAAGTAGCCGTACGAATAATGTCAACTACGCTCTCGCTCTTAGGCAGAATGGTGTCCATATCGGTTCTTCCGACATCAGCCATAACTGAAATCTTCAGGTCGCTGTCATTCTCACCGACAATTGCTCTTATCGCCTCTTCGTCACAGAACTTCCACTTTCCAAAGTCCTCTTCCGGGAAAATCTTTTTTGAAGCCTTATATCCAAACTCCATATAATCAACGCCTGCAGCAATATTCGTCTTATATAAATCCTTTACAAACTCATCTGTAAAACGAAAATCATTCACAAGTCCTCCGTCACGCAAGGTCGCGTCAACAACCCTCAAATCGTTTCTCACCGCAATTAAATTACCCTTTTTGATCTCACTCATATTGATTTCTCCCTTAAAATTTTATTACCGTTTAATATTGTCACTTTTAGCTTTTCACGGTTTAAAGCTTTAACGCTTTAAAGTCAACTACTACATTATATAACTATAATCTACATTTGTCAAGTGTTTTTCAAAAAAATTACGCTATCTCTCAACATTTAAACATTAAACCTGAATAGAACTATATCCCCGTCCTGCATAACATATTCTTTGCCCTCAAGTCGCATAAGACCTTTTTCCTTAACATGAGCCATAGTTCCGCAAGCCATAAGATCATCAAAGGAAACAACCTCGGCACGGATAAAGCCCTTTTCAAAATCTGTATGGATTTTTCCTGCAGCCTGAGGAGCTTTGGTACCCCTCTTTATCGTCCAAGCACGAACCTCCGGCTCTCCCGCTGTCAGGAAAGAGATTAGTCCGAGGAGAGAATAACCCTCTTTAATTATTCTGCCAAGGCCAGAAATTTCAAGCCCAAGCTCAGATAAGAACATCTGTTTGTCCTCGTCGTTCATATCTGAAATCTCTGCCTCAATCTGAGCACAGATAGGCAGAACTGCACTTCCCTCTTCCTTTGCGTGCTGGCGAACGATTTTATAATTTTCGTTGGTATCAATGTTGTTTGTAAAATCCTTTTCCGAAAGGTTTGCGGCATAGATAACAGGTTTTGCTGACAAAAGCGGCGTTTCCTTAATCCACTCTGTTTCATCATCGGTCATATCAAAACTCCTTGCAGGCTTTCCATCCTCAAGATGTGCCTTTAGTCTCTCCAAAAAGTCAACAACACCTGCAAGAGACTTGTCACCTTTCATTGCCTTTTTAGTTCTGTCAATACGCCTTTCAATCAACTCGGCGTCAGAGAAGATAAGCTCTAAGTCGATAGTTTCAATGTCACGCTTCGGGTCAATACTACCGTCAACATGAATGATATTGTCGTCCTCAAAGCATCTAACCACATGGACTATTGCATCAACCTCACGAATGTTCGAAAGGAACTTATTGCCCAGTCCCTCGCCTTTAGAAGCGCCCTTTACAAGACCTGCAATATCGACAAATTCCAGCGTTGCCGGGGTGAACTTAACAGGGTTATACATCTCCCTTAATTTATCAAGACGCTCGTCGGGAACAGATACTATTCCAACATTCGGCTCAATCGTACAAAACGGATAGTTAGCCGATTCTGCCCCTGCGTTTGTAAGTGCATTAAAAAGCGTACTCTTTCCCACATTCGGTAGTCCTACCATACCTAATTTCATATAAATTTTCCTCCTGTATAATACTTACACTCTTCTGATTACATACAGAGATTCAGTAAACTAGTCAAATACTCCCTAAGATAATTTCTATCTTGCATCAACAAAACCCACTTTGTGATAAACCTTTGAAAGAATCCTGTTTGTTATTCTCATTGCATCTTCCGCTCCGCTTGTGTAGCACTCCTTCAAGTAAGCTTTATCGGCAATAAGCCTTGAAAAATCATCTCTTACCGGCTTTAAGTAATCAGCTACAGCCTCTCCAACCGCCAGCTTGAAATCTCCGTATCCCTTTGATGCAAACTCACTCTCGATCTCATCATAGGTCTTTCCGGTAACGCAAGAGTAAATAGACATAAGGTTGTTTATTCCGTCCTTGCCCTCACGATAGCATATCTCCATCTCGCTGTCGGTAATTGCCCTTTTGAACTTTCTTATGATAGTATCCTTGTCATCTAGAATGTAAACAGTCGCATTCTGATTTTCGTCCGACTTTGACATCTTCTTAGTAGGGTCTGCAAGCGATTTCACACTTGCTCCCAGAGGCGGTATATATGGCTCCGGCAGCTTGAAAAATTCACCGTACTTATTATTAAATCTGCCTGCAACATTACGCGCCAGCTCTAAATGCTGTTTCTGGTCAGCGCCAATAGGCACTAAATCCGCATTATAAGCAAGAATATCCGCTGCCATTAAAACAGGATATGTAAACAATCCTGCGTTGACATCGTCTGCGTGCTTTTTTGACTTATCTTTAAACTGAGTCATTCTCGAAAGCTCGCCAAACTGCGTTGAACAAGCCAAAACCCAATTTAATTCAGCATGGCACTTATTATGGCTCTGAAAGAAAGCTATAGACTTTTTAGGGTCAATTCCACAAGCTAAAAGCAAAGCATACGCCTGTAAAGAATTTTGCCTGAGCTTGGCAGGGTCTTGCCTTACTGTTATAGCGTGCAAATCAACTATTGAGTATATGCAGTTATATTCGTCCTGAAGCGTTCCCCAGTTGCGGACTGCTCCTAAGTAGTTTCCGAGCGTAAAAACTCCCGTCGGCTGTATTCCGCTGAAAATAATCTTCTTATCTTTATCAAATTCTGGCATGGTATTATCACTCCATTTAAGTATTTTCTACGTTTAATTATGAATAGTATCTGGTTTAAAACATCTTTCATCTAATCCACAAAAGGCGACGAGTCCAACGTCTGCTCGCCGGTGCAACGTCACCGTTGCTCTCGACTCTTACTTCTAACCTCTAATCTTCTAACCTCTAATCGAACATCTCTCGTGAAAGCTTTCCAATAAGCTCACAGCCCTTGACTATCTGCTCGTCTGTCGGCGTTGAGAAATTCAGTCTGAATGATGTAGTCTTATCGGTTTCTCTTATCATGAATGCCGTTCCGGGAACAACCGCTACCTTATAATCGGCAACCGCCCTTTTACAAAATCCCATCATATCACAATCATCCGGCAGTGTGCACCATATGAACAGTCCGCCCTCAGGCTTTGTGTATTCAATCTTGCTTGAGAAGTTCTTTTCAATCTCACTCAACATAAGCTCGCATTTGTGCTTGTAAATCTTTCTGATATTCACAAGGTGATTTTCCATATCGCAGATCGAGAGAAATCTCTCAGCAAGAACCTGTGCCCAGATATTTGTATGCACATCGGAAACCTGTTTGCACACGATAATTTTAGATACAATTTCCTTTGATGCCGAACAATATCCCACACGGATTCCAGGGGCGAGAACTTTTGAGAATGTTCCCGAATAAATAACTCGTCCGCTTGTATCCATACTCTTTATTGTCGGGATATCCTCGCCAGCAAAACGGATATCTCCATAAGGATTATCCTCTAAAATGAAAATATCATATTTCTTCGCTAGTTCATAAACACGCTTTCTCTTTTCCAGGGACATAGTCAGTCCAGTCGGGTTCTGAAAATTCGGAATAAGATAGATAAGCTTTACGTTCTTATTTGCCTTTATTGCCTCTTCAAGTTTTTCAATGTTTATTCCATCATCGTCAAGCTCTACTCCCACAAGGTTGACATTATAAGACTTAAAGGCATTAAGCGATCCGATAAAGGACGGTGATTCACAGATAATAGTATCTCCCTCGTTGCAGAGTACCTTAGCTGCAAGCTCATTTGATTGCTGAGCTCCCGAAGTGATAATAAGCTCATCAGTATCAGTATTGAAGTTACCCTGAGCCTTCATTCTCTCCTTTAGAGCATTTCTCAACGGCGTGTATCCCTCTGTTACCGAATACTGCAAAGCTAGTATAGGATCTTTGTCAAGAATCTCCCTTGAGATTCGCCTTACATTTTCGATAGGAAAAGCCTCTGGGGCTGGATTGCCTGCAGCAAACGAAATAACCTCAGGATCGGAAGTAAACTTTAATATTTCACGAATTGCCGACGCCTGAAGATTAGATACCTTTTCAGAAAAGTTATAATTCATATTTATCGTACTCCCTATTTATTGAAATAATTATTATGTTATCAAAATATTGTACCATATTTTCCATCAGAAAACAACCCCGCTATTAGAGTTTAGAGGCAAGACTGACGAGCCGTCGGTGCTATTTCCGCCTTTAGCCAATTTGTAAATGATATAAGCGGGTTTGTAAATTGATAACCACTTTATACAGCAAAAGTGTTCAGGAAAACCCTGAACACTTTTTTAATCTTCTGTATTGCTATCTGCTTGGTTTTCTGCTTGATTCTCTGATTTATTCTCTGATTTATTCTCTGTCTGATGCTCAGCTTGTTCTTTCTCAAATTGCTCCAGTTTTTCCAGTTTCTTTTGTATTTCCTGTTGCTCCTGAAGTCTCTGTTCTTTTCTCTTATTTCTCTTTATCCTTTTTCTTGCCGTTTTAGGCAGCTCAGCTAAATCATATTCCTCATCTATAAGTTTTTCGTAATAGTCGCAAACTTCATTCACTTCGCCATTTGCAATAAGTTTGCCGTTCTGAAGCAAAATAGCCTTGTTGCAAATATCTCTTATCTGATTTGTGTTGTGAGATACAAAAAGTACAGTCACATCGCTCGCCATCATAGATTTTATCTTATTAAGGCTTTTTTTCTTGAATCTCCTGTCGCCGACCGATAAAACCTCGTCGAGAATCAAAATTTCAGGGTCGACAATTGTCGCAATCGAAAATCCTAGCCTTGCACGCATTCCTGACGAATAGTTTTTTATCGGCACATCAATAAACTCGCCCAAACCTGAGAATTCGACAATCTCATCGTATTTCTCTTTGAGAAATTCTCTTGTATATCCCAAAACTGTTCCGTAAAGGTATATGTTTTCGCCGCCTGTGTACTGCTTTTCAAAACCCGCTCCCAGTTCAAGAAGCGGTACTATCTTTCCATTAACGGTTATTTTGCCCTCAGTAGGTTTGAAAACTCCGGAAATAATCTTTAACAGCGTTGACTTTCCGGCTCCGTTTAAGCCAAGAATGCCCACTCTGTCTCCTTGCTCAACCTTGAATGTTATATCCTTTAACGCCCAGAACTCGTTATAGTGAAGCTGCCTTTTCAACAGCTTTATGATATACTCTTTTATATTGTCTATCTTTTCCTTACTAAGATTAAATTTCATTCCCACATGGGAGACATCAAGCATAGTTTTTCCCATAATTAAACTTATGCCCTCCTTTGAGCATTATATGTTAAGCTTATTTGTTTATATGTGTAAGATAAAGTCATCTTGTCTTTTATAGAATATAAAGAAACCGAAAAGTGTTACGCCCAGAGAAAATAGTCCTGCATAAAGCATTCCATATGGGTGCATAGGCTGACCTGAAAATGCATCTCTGAAGCCCTCTATAAGCCTGTATATTGGATTGAACTTAAATACATATAATATCCAGCCATCAAACCTTCTTATAGTATAGAAAATCGCACTGGTATACATTATCAGCATTGAAAGGACATCCCAGATATATTCCACATCTCTGAAAAAGACATCAATAGTCGCTAAAATCATTCCTATACCGAATGTCAAGAAGAAAATCAGAATAAGCGGAATAAACGCTTGGAGCATATACCAAGATGGCTTAACACCCATACATACAGATACAACAAACAAATCAATAAGCGATATTAGAAAAATCACATATGTGTAAAGAGCTGATGAAAACGGATAGAGATATTTCGGTGCATAAACCTTTTTTATAATTGTTGAGTTTGAGCGTATAGAACGCATTGCCGTCTTTGTTCCTGTTGAAAAGAATGAGAACATCAGCCGTCCGATAAGAATATAAACTGCAAACGGAATCTCTAAGCCCTTTGCGCTTCTGCCAAGAAGTCTTGTGAACACAATTGTCAATACAGTCATTGTGAGCAGAGGTTCTATCAGTGACCACAATATTCCTAAGTATGATTTTCTGTATTTTAGCTTTATACCCTTTTTGACAAGCTCAAATGTCAAATGCCGGTAGCTTATAAATTTTTTTATATATGCATTACTCATCTAAATTTCTCCATAAAAAATTTCTTATAATTATGAATGCTCCATAGAACAGTTTTCTCATATTCTTAACACTGCTCCATTTTCCTTTTCTCTTTAAAGTCGTTAATCTGCTTTACAGGCGGGAGCTTTTCAATATTTCGCCAAACTTTATTATTTCCTACGGCCCAGATAATACCCTTTATCATGCCCATTT
>CANQJW010000007.1 GCA_947624345.1 uncultured Clostridia bacterium
GGGTGATGGGATTCGAACCCACGATCTTCAGGACCACAATCTGACGCGTTAACCAACTACGCTACACCCACCATATTGAATTTTAGTAAATAACATTAACAATCATGCAAAAACGACAGAAACTGCAACGTCAGCAATAATGGCACGCCTTACTGGATTCGAACCAGTGACCTACTGCTTAGAAGGCAGTTGCTCTATCCAACTGAGCTAAAGGCGCATACAAAAAAATTGCACCTGATGGTGCATTGGAGCGGGTGATGGGAATCGAACCCACACGACCAGCTTGGAAGGCTGGGATTCTACCATTGAACTACACCCGCATAGAAAACCTATTCCTATCAATTGACGAAACATATTATAGCATTAAAAAAATCAGTTGTCAACCCCTTTTTATAAAAAATTCAGAAATAGCAAAATTACCATTTCTGAATTTGAAAATTAGCTTTTTTTGTGAGTTTTTATTGTTTTAGAAATTTTATATTTTTATTTTTTCTTTTTTATTTTTATCGAAACTAAAAATGCCACGATTCCGATAACAGCGACCGAGATAAACCAGTATAATCCATAATTCGTAATGAAATAAATTATCTGATTTTTGCTACCAAGATTATAATACTGTAAAAATTCAACTCTGCATTTGCTGAAATAGTCAGTTGCCATAAAGATCAAATCAATGATTGTCAGAATTACTGATGAGATCAAAAGTATCAGACCGGTCTTTTTCATATTCTGATTAGACTTTAATTCATCTCGTTGCACCGACTGCTTCTTAGACTTTGTTTTCTTCTCAAAGTAGTCTATAACCTTATCTCTGAATATAAAGCCTATAATTCCTATGTCTATCATTATGATACTTAGTATAACCGCAAGACTATAATTTCCGTCAATTATTGATGCACCAAAAGCTACAGATAATACCACCAGCGGCAGTCGGGCAGGAAGAACATATAGAAAATATGTTTTCTTATCCATTGAAGTCAAAGGTGCTAAAAACGACATAGCATCTTTTGGCATTGCAGGTATAAGATATATGACGAAAAATATCAAAGCAACCTTATCAGGCTCCCGAAGAAATTTAAACCTCTTGAGATCCTTTTTGTTTACAAATGCCTCGACAAATGGATATCCTAAAATTCTAACAAGCCCAAAAACAATACCCATTCCGACATATAAACCGATACAAGAAAAAACACTTCCCCAGAATGTGCCAAACAAAGCACCGCCTATTATCTGAATGGGAGGAATAACCGGAATAATAACCTGAAACGCCTGAAGACCTATGAAAATTAGTATTCCTACTGCTTTTTTAGATTCAATAAAGCGTTCAAGATCTTCTCTGCCCTGAGTAGTGTTAAGACTGTTTACCCACGGCAATATAGCAATCGTCACACCAATCATAATTGTAAGAACTATGATAAGAGCGGATAGCTTTATTATAATATTTTTGTTAAACCTTTTTCTCATTGCTGTATCCTTAAATCTTCTGTAAAATTTTCTTTCTGAACCATTTGACGTATAAATCTTTAAGTCTCGAAACAGCAACGTCGTATATGATAAATACAACGTTTGTCAGAGCCAAGAATATAAAAGCTCCGTACTTACCCCACTCGCCTGTTTCTTCTGCCAAATCAGAACCGGTAACTACTCTAATAATAATTTGATAATATATAACTATCAGTGTATTGTAAATAACTAGCTTTATTATCCATTCGATAACTTTGTTTTTTGATTTTTCGATAAACATTTTAAGCAAAGGGTAATATCCCAAAAGCATTATATATAAAAGTCCGGCTTCCTTATCAGGCGTTATAAATAAGCACAAAACCGCAACAGAAACATATGTGAAAAATGCCCACTTTGCATTTATTTCAACATTCACAATAATCAGCATTGCTCCTGCAAGCGCAGGTATCAGATATACCAAAAAAGGCATAAAGCCCGTCAAAAACATAAGAGAAAGAGAAAGTGCAGAAATAATTCCGCCAAGAGATACCTTATAGCTTACCTTCTTCACTTTCCTCAACTCCGTTAATTTTACTATAGTATAACATATATTACAATTTACTGCAACCGGCAAACCGGCAACGGTGACGTTGCATCCTCTTCCGTCTATGAATAGGTTGATAAATGTTATAGCTTGTACAACGGCAGACTTTACTTTATAAAAAATATACTATATTCTATAAAAGAAATTCTTGTTTCTTGCCTCTGGCTTCTTTCATCTATAAGCTCAAGCATTTCTTTAAGTACATTCCCGTATAGGATTTTTCATTCTCAGCAATCTGCTCGGGAGTTCCGCAGGCAACTACCGTTCCGCCGCCTTCTCCACCCTCAGGACCTAGATCAATAATATGATCGGCAGTCTTGATAACGTCAAGGTTATGCTCGATTATCAAAACAGTATTGCCCGAATCTACCAGCTTTTGTAAAACCTCGATCAGCTTATGAACGTCGGCTGTATGAAGTCCCGTTGTAGGTTCGTCAAGAATGTAAATGGTCTTTCCCGTTGAACGCTTAGAGAGCTCGGTTGCAAGCTTTACCCTCTGTGCCTCTCCTCCCGAAAGAGTGGTTGCAGGCTGACCAATCTTTACATATCCCAAGCCTACGTCAAAGAGAGTCTGAAGCTTTCTCTGTATCTTGGGTATGTTTTTGAAAAACTCTACTCCCTCTTCAACAGTCATCTCCAAAACGTCGTAAATGCTCTTGCCCTTATATTTTATTTCCAGCGTTTCTCGATTATATCTCCTGCCCTTGCATACTTCGCACGGAACATAAACATCAGGAAGAAAATGCATTTCAATTTTCAGTATTCCGTCTCCCTCGCAGGCTTCGCATCTTCCGCCCCTGACGTTAAAAGAAAACCTTCCTGCATTATATCCCTTCATCTTTGCGTCGTTGGTGTTTGCGAATAATTCACGAATATCGGTAAATACGCCTGTATATGTCGCAGGGTTTGAACGCGGCGTTCTGCCTATAGGAGACTGGTCAATGTTTATAACCTTGTCGAGATTTTCAAGCCCTCTCATCTCTCCGAACTTGCCCGACCTTATCCTTGCTCTGTTCAGCTTTCCTGCAAGCTCCTTGTAGATAACCTCATTGACAAGTGAGCTTTTTCCGCTGCCCGATACTCCCGTAACGCAAGTGAAAGTACCCAGTGGTATGCTAACATTGATTTTTTTCAGATTATTCTGTTCTGCGCCGATAATATCAAGAGTAAAACCGTTTCCCTTTCTACGTTTTTCAGGAACAGGAATCTTTTTAGCACCGCATAAATACTGACCTGTTATTGACTTTTTGCACTTCTTTATCTTGTCAACCGTTCCTGCGCAGACGATCTCACCGCCGTGTATCCCAGCTCCGGGACCAATATCGACAATATAATCTGCATTATACATGGTGTCCTCATCATGCTCAACAACTATGAGAGTGTTTCCTAAATCGCGAAGTCTTTTCAGTGTTGCAATAAGCTTGTCATTATCCCTTTGATGCAAGCCTATAGATGGCTCATCAAGAATATAAAGCACTCCCACTAAAGACGAACCTATCTGGGTCGCAAGTCTGATCCTCTGGCTTTCTCCGCCCGAAAGCGTACCGCTGGAACGTGATAACGTCAGATATTCAAGACCTACGCTCTGCAAAAATCCCAATCGCTCATTTATCTCTTTAATAATTCGCCCGCCTATTAGCTCCTCACGCTCGGTAAGCTTTAGATTTTTAAAAAATTCCAAAGCCTTTGTAACCGACATATGCGTAAGCTCGCTTATATTTATTCCACCTATCGTCACGCTCAGACTTTCTTTTTTAAGCCTTTCACCGTGACAAACAGGACATTCCTCGTCACTCATACACGCCTCTATGTCGTGCTTTGAATAGTCGCTTGTGCTTTCCTTGTATCTGCGCTCAAGATTGTTTATAATGCCCTCAAACTCACCGCTATACTTTCCACTCCAACCTGTTTTGGAAATTCTCTCATATTCGAGTACCTGTCCCATAGTTCCGTACAGAAATATATCTATTGCGTCCTTGTCAAGCTCCTTAACAGGCACATCAAGCGGAATACCGTACTTCTTCGAGATAGCACGGTATGTCGTCATAGCAAATGACGATTCGTCAAGAGAGTTCCAGCCGCTTGCCTTTATAGCACCCTGCAAAATTGACAGATCCTTATTCGGTATAATCAGCTCGGGGTCAATTTTCTGAAACACACCCAGTCCGGTGCAATTTTCGCAAGCGCCGAACGGATTGTTAAACGAAAACATTCTCGGTGTAAGTTCTTCAATGGAGATATTATGCTCAGGGCAGGAATAATTCTGCGAGAACATCATTTCCTCACCATCGATAACGTCAACGGTAACTATTCCGCCCGTAAGCTGTGAAACTGTTTCGATACTGTCAGTCAGCCTTGACTTTATTGACGGCTTAACAACAAGTCTGTCGACAACTATTTCAATAGTATGCTTTTTATTCTTTTCAATGCTTATTTTTTCAGAAAGATCATAAGTTATTCCGTCTATTCTCACCCTAACATAGCCAGATTTCTTTGCACTTTCCAGCTCTTTAACGTGTTCGCCCTTTCTGCCCCTTACAATAGGCGCAAGAAGCTGAATCTTAGTACCCTCCTCAAGCTCGAGAATTTTATCAACTATCTGGTCTACTGTCTGCTGTCTTATTTCCTTACCGCATACCGGACAATGAGGAATACCAATCCTTGCGTATAAAAGACGCAGATAATCGTACACCTCTGTTACGGTTCCGACTGTTGAACGTGGGTTTTTCGAGGTAGTTTTCTGGTCTATAGATATAGCAGGCGAAAGCCCTGTGATTGAATCCACATCGGGCTTTTCCATCTGACCCAAAAACTGTCTTGCATAAGACGAAAGAGATTCCATATACCGTCTCTGACCGTCGGCAAATATGGTATCAAAAGCAAGCGACGACTTTCCCGAACCGGATAGCCCCGTCATAACAATAAGTTTATCTCTGGGCAGAGTAACGTCGATATTTTTAAGATTATGTTCTCTTGCACCCTTAATTACAATTTGATTTTTTTGCATAATTTTTTTACTTCCTTTTCCCTATTTTAGATGCCGGACATCAGAGACAAGATGCAAGAATTTATTTATACAGCCAAGTTATCAGCTGCAGAACCTCCGCCGGCTCGGCGGTGCAACATCACCGTTGCTCTTGTTTCTTGCCTCTAAGCTTCTTGCCTCTAACAGGTAACGTCACCGTTGCCCCTTAAGCTCCGCAATCTTATCCCTCAGAAATGCCGCATGTTCAAACTCAAGAAGCTTAGCAGACTCTTTCATCTGTCTCGTCAAATCGTCGATAAGCTTGTTCATCTCCTGCTTTGACATCTTATTTCTCTGCCGCGCGGAGTATTCAACCTCCTCCTTAGTAGAGATCTCTATAACGTCACGAACATCTTTAACGATAGTCTTAGGAACAATACCGCGCTTTTTGTTGTATTCCATCTGAATTGAGCGGCGTCTCTCTGTCTCGGTTATCGCCATCTCCATTGAGCGCGTAACCTGATCAGCGTACATTATTACCATACCCTCAGCGTTTCTTGCGGCACGCCCTATCGTCTGAATAAGAGAGCTTTCAGACCTAAGAAAGCCTTCCTTGTCAGCGTCTAAAATCGCTACGAGCGAAACTTCGGGAATGTCTAACCCCTCACGCAAAAGATTGATTCCCACAAGTACGTCAAACTCTCCTAAACGCAAATCACGAATGATTTCCATTCTCTCTATAGCGTCAATGTCGTGATGCATATACCGAACGGCTATCCCGTAGCCCTTTAAGAACTCGGTCAGGTCCTCAGCCATTTTCTTTGTCAGCGTTGTTACCAGAACCCTCTGCTTCTTTTCAATGCGAATGTTTATCTCTGACAACAGATCCTCGATCTGCCCCTCAACAGGACGGACAGAAATTTCAGGATCAAGAAGTCCCGTAGGTCTGATAACCTGCTCGACGATTTGAGCTGAGTGTTCCTTTTCAAAATCACCCGGCGTTGCCGAAACAAACACTGCCTGATTGATGTGATTATAAAATTCATCAAACTGCAAAGGTCGGTTATCAAGCGCCGACGGAAGTCTGAAACCGTAGTCTATAAGCGTTGTCTTTCTAGCTCTGTCGCCAGCATACATACCCCTAACCTGCGGAAGACTGACATGAGATTCGTCCACCATCAGCAGAAAATCGTCGGGAAAATGATCAAGCAAAGTGTATGGGGTCGAGCCGGCAGGACGTCTCGCTAAGACTCTGGAATAGTTTTCTATACCACTGCAAAAACCGATTTCCTGAAGCATTTCTATGTCGTAATTCGTTCTCTGAGCAATTCTCTGAGCCTCTATCAGCTTGTTGTTGTCAGTAAAAAACTTAACCCGCTCGTCAAGCTCCTCTCTCAGCTCATCAATAGCCTGAGACATCTTATCCCTTGCAACTATATAGTGAGATGCAGGAAAAATCGCAACGTGATTGAGCGTCGAGATAAGCTCGCCGGTTATGACGTTGATTTCCGAAATTTTATCTATCTCGTCTCCGAAAAATTCAATTCTGTAAGCTGTATCCGTATGGCTCGACGGAAATATCTCTACAACATCTCCCCTGACCCTAAACCTGTTTCTTTCAAATGCAATATCGTTTCTCTCATACTGAATACCGACAAGCTCTGCTAACAGCTTGTCACGAGATTTTTCCATACCCTTTCTTATTGACACCACCATAGAACGGTACTCCTCAGGGTCGCCTAGCGAATATATGCAAGACACCGATGCCACTACAATAACGTCACGCCTTTCGGCAATTGCCGTTGTAGCCGAGTGCCTAAGCTTATCTATTTCAGAATTTATTGACGCATCCTTTTCTATATAAACGTCTGTACTAGGGACATAAGCCTCAGGCTGGTAATAGTCATAGTAGGACACAAAATATTCAACAGCATTATTCGGGAAGAACTCCTTAAACTCGCTGCAAAGCTGCGCTGCCAGAATTTTATTATGTGCCAAAACCAGCGTTGGCTTATTTACTTTTTCAATAACATTAGCCATAGTAAAGGTTTTTCCCGAACCTGTAACGCCAAGCAAGGTCTGCTCTTTATAGCCGTTTTTTATGCCCTCTACAAGCTTTTCAATAGCCTCAGGCTGATCCCCAGTCGGCTTATATTCTGATACCAGTTGAAACTTATCCATAAAAACTCCCGAACTTTTTTCTAATTTAAAAATGGCATAAGGCCTGTTTCTTTAAATGAAAATACACCGTCATTGCCAACTATCACATGATCAAGAATATCAATGTCGAGTTCTTTCAGGCAGTTTCTTAATTTCCTTGTCATTAATTTATCTGCATCAGAAGGTCTGCTTGTTGTATCCGGGTGATTGTGAGAAATTATTATGTTTGTACTGTTCGCCTTAATTGCTGCCTCAGCAACAATTCTTGGTGAAATAATTGCAGACTTATTTGTCCCCTTTGCAACAGTTGAACAGGATATAACATTCAACCCGTTATCAAGACAGCATACCTTGAACTCTTCCTTTTTAAGCCCGATAAATGCAATAGAAAAATAGTTGCTCACTCTTTCAATTGTGTTAAGACATTTTGTGTTATCCGCTCCGATAGAATATAACCTCAATAGCTGAGGAATCATCTTTATCAGCGTTGCAGAGTTATCTGTTATACCATCAATACTTTTCAAGCCCTCGAAGGTCGCATCAAAAACGCCCGATAATGAGCCGAATGTATCAATTAGCTTATGTGCAATTAAATTTGTATTTTTTCTCGGAATACTGTATGTCAATAATAGTTCAAGCACCTCGTGGGGTTCAAAGCTTTCTAAGCCCGAATTAAGAAATCTTTCTTTCATTCTGAGTCTGTGACCTGCGTGTGGTGCGTCCATGATCTTGTCAACTTCCCTTCCGTCCGTATAAAAGGTTATCAAATAATAAAAAATGTGAACCTATGTTCTTTTTAATATTATACAACATTATTTTGTAAAAGTAAAGTGCAATTTATTAAAAAGTATGTTATACTAGAAGTAATAGGTTAGCAGCAAAAGGCAAGAGCAGCCAGCAAAACCTTGTGTTAAATAGTTACAGTCACAAGCCCTGTGAAAGGAATAGCTTATGAGAACATTTATTATAAACGAAAATGATTCGGGACAGAGACTTGACAAATTTATTTCTAAATCGGTTAAAAATCTTCCTAAAAACCTGATGTATAAATATATCCGCCTTAAGCGAATTAAGATAAACAATAAACGCTGTGAGATTTCGACAAGGCTTAATGTTAACGATGAAGTTCAGCTATATATAAATGACGAGTTTTTTGAGTTGCCAAAAGATAATAGCTTTATGAATGTTTCACCTAAAATTGATGTTATCTATGAGGACGAGAATATTATTCTTGTTGACAAGCCGTGCGGGCTTGTTGTCCACGAAGACGACAATAACAGCATTGATACTCTTATAAACCGCATAAAACGATATCTTTACGACAAAAAGGAATATAACCCAGAGAACGAACTATCCTTTGCACCTGCGCTTTGCAACAGACTTGACAGAAACACCTCAGGGATTGTTATATGTGCAAAAAACGCTGAAAGCTTAAGGATCCTCAATCAAAAAATAAAAAATCGTGAGCTGAATAAATACTACCTATGTGTTTGTGTTGGAACATTTGATAAAAAAGAGGATACTCTCAAAAACTACTTATTCAAGGACGAAAAAAACAACACCGTATATATAGAAAAGACAAAAAAACCTAATAACAAACAGATACTGACAAAGTATAAAGTTATTAAGGAAAAGAATAATTTATCACTTCTGGAAATAGATTTATTAACAGGACGAACTCACCAGATAAGAGCGCATCTAGCTTATACAGGTCACCCATTACTCGGTGACGGTAAATACGGATTAAATCACATAAATAAAAAATACTCGGTTAAAACTCAGGCACTTTGCTCATATCGGCTTGATTTCAACTTTAAGACTGATGCCGGAATACTTGAATATCTGAATAAAAAGTCTTTTAAAACAAATATGCCTTGGTTTTATGATCAATTCTTTTAAAAAATATGAATATATAAATCAGATTACTTGATTTTTTGTATAATTATTGATACAATATATATGATAGATTTAGAATGGAGGTCAATGTATGAAGGGAGATTTACACTGTCATACAACCTTATCAGATGGTTCTCTAGGTATTGAGGAAATTATCGTTCAGGCTAAAAGAACAGGAATTGATGTTCTGTCTATAACAGATCACGACACCCTTTCTTCCTATAACAGAGCTGCTGTTTTGGGAGAAAGATACGGGGTTAAAATCATTTCGGGTGTTGAGCTTTCTGCCTGGGACGAGGAAAGAAACTGCAAGGTACATATTCTTTGCTATGCCCCTCAGAAGCCGGACAGACTTGAAGGACTTTGTCTTAAATCTTGTGAGATAAGAAAATCCTGCTCAAAGGATATGATAGAAAAGGTCAAAAAGCTTTACCCTATCACGACCGAATCTGTTACAAAGTATGCCAAGAGTAGTAAGAGTATCTATAAGCAGCATATTATGAGGGCATTAGTCAACTATGGATATGCCGTTGACCTTTATGGTGAATTATCAGACAAATTGTTCAAGAAAAACGGCGAGGGCTCTATTCTAGTTACTCGAAGATATCCTAGTGTAAACTTCGTTCTGGATTTAATACACTCAGCACGAGGCGTAGCTGTTCTCGCTCACCCGTGTATGTTTAACAACATAGAGCTTTGCAAGGAATTGGCTGAAAAGAAAAAGCTGGACGGTATTGAAGTATATCACCACTCTGCTGATGAAGAGGCTGAGAAAGAGCTATTGGAAATAGCAAAGAAATATGATCTTATTGTTACTGGCGGTTCAGACTTCCACGGATTATATAATGCTGTTCCAACGCATATCGGCAGCAAAACAACCGACGAGGAAAACATAGAAAAGCTTAACGCACTGATTTTAAAAAACTCAAGTCGTTAGAGGCAATTGCTAATAAGTTAATTCATAAAAACTGGAGATAATTTATAAATGGACATAATGGAATCATCTTTAAAAAAGCATAAGGAATGGAATGGCAAGATTGAGATCGTATCGAGGGTTAAGGTAGAAAACTCTGACGATCTGTCTCACGCATACACACCAGGAGTTGCAAGGTCATGCCTTGAAATTCAAAAGGATCCCGAGCTTTCATATGAGCTTACAAGGCGTTCAAATCTGGTAGCTGTTATTACAGACGGAACTGCCGTTTTGGGGCTTGGCGATATAGGCGGACTTGCCGGTATGCCTGTTATGGAGGGAAAATGTGCTCTTTTTAAGGAGTTTGCTGATGTAGATGCATTCCCTATCTGCGTAAAGTCAAAGGATACTGATGAGATAGTCAGAACTATTGAACTTATTTCAGACAGCTTTGGCGGTATAAATCTTGAGGACATTTCTGCTCCCAGATGCTTTGAAATAGAAAAAAAGCTGAAAGAAAGAATAGATATTCCTGTTTTTCACGACGATCAGCACGGAACTGCCATAGTTGTGGGTGCTGCACTTATGAACGCCTGCAAGGTAGCTGATAAAAAAATTGAAGATCTCACTCTTGTAATCAACGGAGCAGGTGCTGCCGGAACGGCTATAGCAAAACTGTTATTATCGCTCGGAGTGGGCAACATAATAATGGTTGATATAAACGGTACAATCTCAAGAACAGATGACACGCTCAGTGATGCACACAAAGAGCTTGCAAAGATAACTAATAAAAATAATCTGACAGGCAGTCTTACTGACGCAATGAAAGGTGCGGACGCATTCATAGGCGTTTCAAAGCCAAATCTTGTGACTGAGGAAATGATCAAATCTATGAGTGACAAGCCTATCATTTTCGCTATGGCTAATCCAACACCAGAAATAATGCCTGATAAGGCAAAAGAAGCAGGTGCGTTCATTGTAGGGACAGGCAGGAGCGACTTCCCTAATCAAATAAACAATGTTGTTGCCTTTCCCGGAATTTTCAAAGGAGCGTTAGCTGTCAGAGCAAGCGACATAAATGAGGAAATGAAAATGGCTGCTGCTAAGGCAATAGCTGAATGTGTTAATGAAAAAGAACTTTGTGCAGACTTTATTCTGCCTAATGCTTTTGATAGAAAAATACCGATAGCTGTTGCTGAGGCCGTTGCACAGGCGGCGATAAACAGCGGAGTTGCAAAAATAAAATAGGAGGTTTATATTATGACTATCAATTACAAAACTAAAGGAGTTTGTGCTAGACAAATAAATATTGAGGTTGAGGACGGCATCGTCAAAGATGTTGAGTTTATAGGCGGTTGTTCTGGCAACACTCAGGGCGTTGCAAGGCTTGCAAAGGGAATGAAGGCTAAAGACTTAATTGCTCTTTTAAAAGATGTTGACTGCAACGGCAGAGGAACATCATGTCCTGCACAGTTAGCAATGGCATTAGAGGAGAGTTTAAGTTAGAATTTAGCTACTAAAGGCTGGAAGCCAGAAGCAAGACCGGCGAGCCGCCGGTGGCTCTGCCGCCTATTATGATTTCTATAAATGTGTATACGTCGATAAACGGCGGACTTAAACAAAGATAAAAGCGTTCAGGATTTTATTTTTCCTGAACGCTTTTGTTTAATACTAAATGAATAAAATTTCTTTGTTAACACTATTATCCATTAAACCGGATGAACTTTAGTCTCGGTATTAGAATGAGCCATATCTATCCCCAACTTCTTATCCCGTCTCTCCTCAAAGAACTTAGGTGCAACCTTTGGGAACTGAGCATAGCTAAGAACATCCTCATCCTGCTCAATCCATTCAGCACATTCCTGTCTAAGCTTATCAAGCTCAGGCTCGATTAAGTCGGCAGGACGACAGGTTATAGGCTTTTCATCGCCCAGTATCTTCTTCTGGAACTCAGGAGAAATTGCCACAGGCGTCTTTCCGTATTCGCCCTTAACAAGGCCTTTGAATTCCTTGGTAACAGTTTTATATCTCTCGCCCATAATTACGTTGAACACTGCCTGGGTTCCCACAATCTGAGAAGTTGGCGTAACAAGCGGTGGATATCCCGAATCCTTTCTCACACGAGGAACTTCCTTAAGAACCTCTGTTAACTGATCCTCCTTGCCTGCCTGCTTAAGCTGTGAAAGCAGATTTGAAAGCATTCCGCCAGGAACCTGATAGATGAGTGCATTAGCGTCGGTAGCAAGCATCTTAGGGTCAAGCAGACCGCTGTCAAGATACTTCTGACGAAGGATCATAAAGTAATCTCTGACTTCATTCAGCTTAACAAGGTCAAGTTCTGTGTCATATTCACTTCCCTGCAAAGCTGCAACCATAGACTCAGTAGGCGCATGAGAAGTTCCCAACGCAAGTGGTGACATTGCTGTGTCAATAGCGTCAACACCAGCCTCAACGCCCTTTAAAAGACACATTGAAGCCAATCCTGAAGTATAGTGGGTATGAAGCTGCAGTGGAATTTTAACTGCTGATTTTATAGCCTTTACAAGCTTTTCAGTAGCATATGGAGTAAGCAATGCAGCCATATCCTTTATGCATATTGAGTCAGCACCGATAGCTTCAATTCTCTTTGCATAATCTACATAATACTCGTCTGTAAAAACATCGCCCAGAGTATAGGAAATTGCTATCTGTGCGTGAGCTCCCTCTTTCTTGGCTGCCTTAACAGCAGTTTCCAGATTTCTTATATCATTTAAAGCGTCAAAAATTCTTATAATGTCAATGCCGTTTGCAACAGTCTTCTGAACAAAATATTCAAGAACATCATCAGCATAATGGCGATAGCCAAGCATATTCTGTCCTCTGAAAAGCATCTGAAGCTTTGTGTTAGGCATTTCTTTTCTTATGGTTCTTAGTCTGTCCCAAGGATCCTCGTGCAGAAATCTCAGGCAGGAATCAAATGTAGCTCCTCCCCATACCTCGCACGAGTAAAAGCCTATCTTATCCATTGTCGACAAAATAGGAAACATTTCATCAAGTGACATTCTTGTTGCAATAAGTGACTGATGAGCGTCTCTTAAGACTGTTTCAGTAATATTAACCTTAGCCATTTATCTAATCCTTTCCGTTTAAGAATTATAAAGAAACCAGAGGCAAGAGATAGAATCTTTTTTATAAAGTCCAACTAACTTCTTGCATCTGGAAGTAATCTACTGGATAACTGCTAAAACCGTTCCTGTTTCAACAGACGAACCCTTCGTTGTGTTAACGCTTGCAATCTTTCCAGAACAAGGAGCATTAACGTCGTTTTCCATTTTCATTGCTTCAAGAACAAATAATGGCGCACCCTCTGACACTGTGTCGCCTACTGACACCTTGATATCGAGAATAGTTCCAGGCATTGGAGCTGAAACCTTTGTTCCCTCTGCTACAGTGGCAGCTGGAGCAGGAGTTGCAGCAGGTGTAGCCTGAACAGGTGCTGCCGATACAACAGAATCAGTTTCTGCCTCCTCAACGGCAACATCATATGTTTTTCCATTTACAGTTATGTTATATCTCTTCATATTAAAAACCACCTATCTGTTTATTTATTTAAAATGGGCTGTTACTGTGCTTCTTAGGAAGCCTTGAAACTCTCTTGCCTGCCATAATTTCAATAGCGTTAATAAGAGTTTGTCTGATTTCTCCATTAGAAATAACTCCATCAACGCACATCTTTTCAGCGGCAACATAAGCCGACGCTTCCTTTTCAATGTATTCCTTAACAAGAGCTTCTCTCGACTTAGTCAGATCATCAGTTCCTTTTAGCTTATCGTGACTTAAAAATTCAACTGCGGCTAAAGGTTCCAGTGCGGAAATCACAGAATTATCAGTCGCAAAAACCAAATCTGCATTTGAGCCTTTTCCTGCAATAGTAAGAAATGCAGGTCCGTAAGCCTTTCCTATAACAACAGAAATCTTAATTGTCGTAGCCTCAGCGTAAGCAGAGGCCAGCTTTGACATCTGCAAAACTGCTCCCGACTTGTTTGCACATTCGCTATTGTCAAAGCCCTCTGTGTCAACAAATGTGATTATCGGAATAGCATATGCATCGCAGGTTCTCACAAATCTTGCAAGCTTTGAGCAGTCAGATGATGTCAGCTTATCGCTTGTCTTATTTGTCGAGCAAATACCGACCGTCGCACCGCCGATCGAAGCTAAAGCAGTGTAGCATGCTTTTCCAAAGTCCTTGGAAAGCTCGATAACGCTTCCTGCATCACAAACAGCATTTACAATACCCTCCGCGTCATCTGTCAAAGCCCCATCAGGCTCATCATATTCAAACATCGGAACAGGTGATAAATTGTTCTGGGGAAGCTTAAGCAATATTTCCTTAGCCTTTTCTATAGCGTCTGAATCATCTTCAGCAATAAGTGATGCTGTTCCATTTTGTGATGCATTCTGTGCTAGATCTTTAACCTCCGTATTCGGAGTAATGAATAATTCAGCTTTTTTTGACATTACCACAAAATCAGCAGATACTGCTAAAATCGCACTTGCTCCTGCACAAGTTCCTGCGATAACTGATATCTGAGGAACAACTCCAGAAAGGTTTGAAGCTTTGAGTATTAGTTCCCCATATGAAGTCATTGCAGAAATCCCGTCGTTTAAATCAGCACCGAAGGAATCATAAACTCCTACAACAGGAAGTCCTGTTTTTGCGGCCATATCGTAAATCTTAGAAATCTTATCAGCCTGAACCTTTGTTAAAGCCCCGTCGTTGACAGATATGTCCTGAGCAAAAGCATAAACAGGGTTTGAGTCAACATATCCGTAAGCTGTTATTACTCCTGACAGATTATCACGCACCTTTGCATAAGCGTCAAGCTCGGTAAACTCACCGCCGTCAAACAAACCTGCCAGCCTATCTCTTGCTGAAAGTGAGATAGAATCCTTAGTCATTGTATTTCCTCCAATCATATTAAAACAGAAAATGGCATGCTTTTTTAAAACATCATATATTTATTGTACTACAAAATTACTTATTTGACAAGAATTTATAAATTAGTTTTTGCAACTTTTACATTTAGACATAAATTTGGTAATAGAGTTCAGATAATTATAATTATTTTGAACAAAACCAAGCTTCATCAGCTTGTCAGTTTGGGTGATATTAAACTTCGCCTTATCTATTCCTTTCATCATTGAAAGAAACAAAACTGATCGAATGATGCCATCAAACAGCATAATATCCGAATTATCTGATACAAAATCTATCTCAACTATCGGATTATACTCATCATCAATGCCGAAATGATATATGCCATATCCTAGCGAACTTCCCTCGTCAGTCGCATCAACAACATAGGAAGTGTCAAAATCCAGGCCGAGCTCGGTGATTTTATTTATGTAGTTTTCTTTGTTTTTTGTCTGTAAAATTTCCAGCATTTTATTTATTCCTTATAATATCAATTATCATTTTCAATAGCTTCATCAATGATACGCATAACAAAGCTATTGATACTTTCATTATGCAAAGTTATATATTAAATAAACTTATAATAAGCGGCAAAGGATACAACGTCACCGTTGTATGGCTGTTCTAATAGCCCTCAGTTCATCGGGCTCAAGCTCTCTGTAAGCACCAGGCTTTAACATTCCAAGCTTTAGCGGGCCTATCGACGTCCTTTTAAGTCTTGCAACTTCCAAGCCGACAGCATCACACATCTTTCTTATCTGCCTGTTTCTACCCTCACGGATAACCATTTGAATAACTACTCTGCCCGGCTCTTTTGTGAGAACATTAACAGTGCAAGGAAGTGTCTTCTGCCCGTCAATTTCAACACCCTCCGAAAGCCTTACTAACTGCTCATCGGTTATATCTGGACGTACTGTTACACGATAGGTCTTTGTAACGTGCTTTGAGGGGTGCATAATATCATTAGCAAAAGCACCGTCGTTTGTAAACAACAACATACCCTCAGAATTACGGTCAAGCCTTCCGATGGGATAAACACGCTCAGGAATTCCCACCAATAAATCAGAAACATTTTTTCCGTTTAACTCGTCACTCATTGTGGTAACATACCCTCTGGGCTTATTGAGCATTATATAGTATAGTTTTCTTTTCCTCGGAGTGTACAGCTTTTCACCATCTACTGTTATTAGATCCTTGCCTAAAAAAGCCTTATCGCCGAGTTTGCAAGGTCTTCCGTTGACCTTTACCCTGCCTTGTGAGATAAGCTCCTCCGCTTTTCTTCTTGAACAGTATCCTGCATCTGCAATGATTTTTTGTATTCTTGTCTTTTCCATTTATATATTATCCTTACTTATGTAGCGGCGAGCCGCCGGCAGCGTGACGCTGCGCTCAGTTCGCGTTTTATATTTTTATAAATAATAAAAGTTTGTATCTCGCGTTAATATTTTCATAAAAACCCAGTCATCGTTTTTCAAACTATGCCTTTGTCTTTTACAAGGATCTCCAAACCTTTATAAAAACCTAATCAAACGACGTTATTTCTTAACCTTTTGCCTTGACATTTTCATCAGCTTTTATTTCCGTCTGACCTAAAAATATATTGCCGATATAGTATTTCACACATCCCAGCTTTTCGCCCTCTGCAATAGGTGCATAGTTTATCTTATTTAAAACAATCTTCTGCGTGATTTTTGCCTCGTCGTCTTTATGAACGCTTATCTTAATCTCATCTGTACAACTTGCCGAGATAGTATCCTTATCAGCACCCACCAACGGTGCCTTAAAGGAATTAACCTCCGGCGAAAGAGTAACGCTCTTATACTGAGAAAAGCCAAAATCATATAGATTTGAGTGATCCGCCCAGTCGTTTCTATCGTTAAGAGTTACACATATAAGCGTTGTACCGTTACGCCTGCAAGCTGAAACAAGACATCTTTTAGCCTTATCTGTAAAGCCCGTTTTAACTCCTATTACTCCTTCGCAGGTTGCCATAAGCTTATTAGTGTTTGCCAGCCACCTCTCAAAAGGAGGATTCCCGAACTTCAGCTTAGCACTCCTTGTAGAGCAAATCTCTGCAAAGACT
Source organism: uncultured Clostridia bacterium (assembly GCA_947624345.1). Taxonomy (GTDB): domain Bacteria; phylum Bacillota; class Clostridia; order Oscillospirales; family Ruminococcaceae; genus UMGS1601. The sequence continues at coordinate 17,019 of CANQJW010000007.1, forward strand.
TTGTTTTTAAGAGCATACTGAGTTAGCTTTGCCATATCGGAAGCCGTTGAATAGTGATCGTCGGTATAATCGTCAAGACCGGACGGCGTTACAAAGTGAGTAGATTTAAGCCCCAGCTCACCCGCTCTTTTGTTCATCATGGCAACAAACTTCTCAACGCTTCCTGCAATCCTGACAGCAGTTGCATTGGCAGCATCATTTCCACTTGGAAGCATCATACCAAAGCACAGATCCCTCATAGTGACAATATCACCGCTTTTCAATCCCATAGACGAACCCTCGACCTTTATCGCGCTTTCGTCTACCTTAAACTGCTCGTCCAAATTGCTGTTTTCGATAGTCAACAGTGTTGTCATTATCTTTGTAGTGCTTGCCATAGGAAGCTTCATTTTTGCGTTATGCTTATAAAGTACCCTTCCGCTGTCAGCATCTATTAAAATAGCTGCTTTTGCTGAATCGGTTACTGATTCTCCCGCAACAGAAAACCCTGAACAGCTTATTGTTAAAATAAATATAGTAAACAGACTAAGTATTTTTTTCATTTAAGTATAAACCACCTTTTAGAAATTAGACAATCAGATGTCAGATATTATAATCCAACTCTAATCCCTAATAGTATGCTCACTTAACATAAAAAATACACTATATCTGAAAATCTACAATTATTCGTCGCTTTTTTTGCTTTTGATAAAATCAGTGATCTTGTCTATAACATCAGGAATCATATTTATAATTGCATTTTCAGTGTTTGCATTTACTGACATCTGTAACAGCTTAACCTCGCCATTTGTAATTGCGATAAAGGCGAGAGGCTGTAATGTAATTCCCCCTGCTGTTCCACCGCCGAATAAGTCCTTTGCTCCCTTTGTAGGAAGATCAGAGCCGCCTGATGTAAAACCTAACGAAACCTTTGAAATAGGAATTATCGTCGTACCGTCTGCAACTATGGGCTTGCCCACAACTGTCTCACAGTCTGCAAGCTCGTGAATTTTCTCCATTGCAGTTTCAACAAGTTTTTCCAAGCCATTATCATTCATTTTCTAACAACTCCCTTTTATTTAACATTAATTTTTTCTTTAATTTATATTGTTTCTTTGCTTTATGACGCTTTTTCAAAAACAAGCATAAAAACTTTGTTCCGAAGCTTAGTCCTATTCCTAATACTGTGCTAAGTCTTAGCTTTATTTTGCCCGAAAGCTCATACTCAAATACCTTTTTATCAAATACGCATTTAACTTCTGCCTTTTTTGGCTTGTAAAGCGTGAAAATCAGACCAACCATTCCAAGACCGTTAAATAGCAAGGCATTCATCCTGCCATAATTCATTGCCGCATCATAAGCGTCGTCCTTGCCTGCTGTTATCTCAATCTCAGTATCATAAAATCTTATCTGCTTCAACAGTTTTCCGAACGATTTCCGTGTCATCGGAATAAAATCTTTGTATCTGTTCCACGATACCTTTGCCCTGTTTAGCTTTGCTTTAAGTCCGCTGTCATCAGGCTTATCATTGGCGGACTTATCTAAGCGCTTGTCCTTTTTTATGTTTTTGTGTGCTTTCTCAGAAGCGTTTTTTTTGTCACAATCAGAGATTTCACTGCTCTGATTAAGGCTCTGTTTCTGATTTTCAAGCTCCTTTTCAAGGCTCTCTATCCTCTCGTCAAGCTCGTCCTCAGAGAGCTCAACAAATTCTTCTTCTATTTCAGAAATATCATCCTTAATCGTTTGAACAGAATCGCTTGATTTCTTTGACTTTTTCTTTTTCTTAGCTTTTATCTTTATCGGTTTTTTGGGTTTATCCGGTCGGGGGTAAATGTTAAGCCACAGCCATTTTGCTGACAGCTTAACCTCATTCGTTATACTGCTTGCATGATAGGATATCGTCAATGATATTCGCAGGATAAAATATAATGCTAATATAATACCTAAAATTATAAATAAAGCAATAATATTATCAGCCCCTCCCAGAAGTAAGATTCCGGATGCAAGATGCAAGAAATTATTTTATTCGTAAAGTTCTACTCGTTAATCTCCTGCTTATCGTTTATTTCATCTATATCATCTAAAGTTATTTGCGTTTCCTGATTAGGTAGCGGCGGCAGCTCATCAAGCGATTTTAGCTTAAAGCTACGCAGAAAATTTGCCGTTGTCTTAAAGGCTATCGGACGGCCGGGAACATCTATTCTGCCTGCCTCTTCAAGCAAACCCTTTTCAACAAGTGAGTTCACAACGCTTGAGCTGTCAACTCCCCTGACATGTTCAACAAAGCCCTTTGTAACAGGCTGATTATAAGCGATAATTGTCAAAACCTCAAGCGCCGCCTGTAAAAGCTTAGAGTTATTTTTTGTCTCCATAGCCTTTTTTATGTATGGTGCATATTCCTCTCTTGTTCCAAGCTGGAATGAATCATCAAGCCGATAAATCACCAATGCACTGTTGCTGTTTGAATACCTGTCGTTTAATAGGTTTATCAGCTTATCAAGCGTCACCTTGTCGACTTCAATTGCTTCCTGAAGCCTTTCAGTATCAATAGGCTCTCCGCTTGAAAAAAGTATAGCTTCCACAACTGAAATTTTCTCATCTATATTCATTTATCCTAAGAATTCCTTTCTCTCATTTAAGCTCAAAAAAAACAATTAAACTTAAGATTCCTTCTTGTCCCGTCCTTTGAAATAAAGCTCAGAATTATCATCACTAAGCATAATTCTGCCCGACTTTGTAAGCTCCAGAATTGCTAAGAATGTGGCAACACGCTCTGATCTGTCAGTAACTCCCTGATACAGCTTGTCCATATTGCAGGAGCCAGTTGTATATAGCTTTTTCAAAACGAAAATTATCTTTGATGTAACAGACACTATTTTGTGAGAAACTATCGGCTTGAATATTGAAGCATCCAGCGGAGGGGCTTTTTTTGCCCTTATTGATATGCCCATATAAGCTTCAAGAAGCGTGATAGGCTCGTGCTCTCTTGTATAAGTTTTATCAATTTCAATTGGTGCAGGCAAACGAACGAAGATTTCACCGCCTACATAATTTTTCTTAAGTATCTCTGCTGTCTGCTTACAAAGAGAATACTCAATAAGTCTGCCCTCAAGCTCTTTTTTTAGCTCCTTAGCTTCATCAAATTTAGGAAGCAGCGACACTGTTTTGATATATATGAGCCTTGCCGCCATCTCTAAAAACTCGCCTGCAATTTCAAAATCCTGTTCTTTCAGACCGTCGATATAGTCGAGGTACTGCTCAAGCAAGAGCGAAATTTCAATATCGTTTATATTCAGTTTGTGCTTTGAAATCAAATGCAGAAGCAGATCAAGAGGACCCTCAAACGCTTCGAGTTTAAATTGAAGTTTATTCATTAAAACTAATACCTTTCGGTTTCTCAAAATTAAAGCATTATTGCTTTCATTATTATATCTACCCATCTGGTCATAAAGTCGAAAAGAACAAAAATCTTATCACCTATCCATGACATAGGTCCGTTCAGAACATTAAAAAACAAAACAAAAACAATAAACACAATGTAAATTATATACTCATACTGAGCCAACTTATACTCAAAGCTATCAGGTAGGAAATAACATAAAATTCTTGAACCGTCCAAAGGTGGAATTGGAATAAGGTTGAACACTGCCAAGAAAATATTTATAGTTATGAAATATTGGAAAATAAGATTGATGTACCAAAATGTATTCGAGTGATTAAAATACTCTGCACCAAAAGAAATCCACATTACGATTTTCAGAATAATCATTGCTATATATGCAACAATAAGGTTCGACAAAGGTCCTGCAAGTGCAGTTAAAGCCGTACCAGCCTTTCTGTTTTTAAAGTTCAACGGATTTATAGGAACAGGCTTTGCCCAGCCGAATCCTGTAAGAAGCAGACATATCGAACCCAGAAGATCAACATGAGAAAAAGGGTTCATAGTTAGTCTTCCCTGATAACGTGCTGTATTATCGCCGAGCTTGTATGCTACAAAAGCATGAGCAAACTCGTGAATAGGCAAAATCATAAATATAATGAGTATCCTTACACCGTATTTTAAAATATTTTCTATAGTCATTGTATACACCTACAGTAAACAAGATAATATATATATTTCATTATACTATATTCTTATATAAAATTCAAGATAAATTATGGGAAAATATGAGGTCTGAACAAAAAAGCCAAGCAAATTTTTGCCTGACTTAAAGTAAGTGAGTATAGATTTAGAGATACATTCTTTTATTACATAAGTAATAATGAAAAGTAAAAACGACATTCCTCATTTGAAGAATGACGTTATTTATAAATACTTGGTATAAAAATGTTAAATATGCATTGAGATACTTGCCCTAACTCATAGTAGGCAAATTGGATTTATTCGTTCGAAGGATACAATGTATTCTTATCAATCAAAACAATCTGCTCAGGCACCTCATAAACAATATTATTACTTTGCTTTACAGAGTCATTATAATCGTTATTTTCTTGAAGAATTCCCCAAATGAAGATCACATATCTAACTTGTTATGATGATATGGACAATCATCATAATGGTAGCCCTAACAATATCTATGAACCCAATCCGAATCAAGCACATACTTCCTGTCGTTATTTTTCAACAAGCGGCAGCAATAATCCCTATAATAATAAAACTCGCATTCTTCCGCCATTTTTCTTTCCTACTTTAAAATTGAATAGTTAATATAAGGCCCGAATTTCCCACCGAGTAAGAAATCGTCCCCTTCATTTAATGATTACTGAACACAATTAGTTTATCGTTCTCTTCTATGCAAACATCGATATTTGCCTGGTCTCCTTCAAACAGTATCATACGCCCACCTGGTTTAACATAGCCAAGAGCAATGGTAGGATTCTGCTGTTTCATCGGCAATGAGGCATCTACTGACGCATTGTATACCGCTCGTATTAACTCTTGTGCCGTGCAAGATTTCGGACATTCATTGAACAGTCTATTTACCTTCTTGGTGTATATTTCCTTGCTTTGATAGCCCTCTGAATCTTCTGTGTCATAGGTCAGGATATCAGTATAGAAATCAAACAGCGCTTCCTTCTCCCCTATTTGCGTAATCATCTTGCTGATATACCGATTGCTGATGACGACATTATTCACGCTATAACTGTTGACAATATCGTGATGCTTAGGGTCGATGATCTCAACAATAACATCCACACTCTTCGTATCAAAATTGGGATTAGCTGCTTTCTTGGTATTGATAATGTCCTGCACATAAACCAGGTTGGCTAAGGCATTTGCATCTATATCCTCGTTCAATGCCATATCATCTGACAAAATCAGGACACTCGTATCTTCGTCATTTAATTCCACGAACTGGCTAATTGTAGAACATATAATATCCTTGTCGTAAATACTTGCTGCGACGGTCTCAATGACGAATGGATACTCCTTGTAGTAGTTCATCTTTTCCAAGTTCTTTTTATCGTCAATAACAACAATCCTAAGAATCTCCCGGTCATACTTGTAATTCCATTCACTGCGGAATGCGGCAAATCCTTGCATAATATCCCGACATTTACTGTTGTGACCGAGGATGATAACGTTTTTGCTTTCTATCCAGTAGTTCCTGTTTAGAGAAACTGTGTAAGAAGATGAAGCTATGCTGCTTGTCTCACGCATGTCTTTTTTACTAGCTGCAGAAAAATAATGATACGCCTTTCCGTCGTTCATCATGTATGTCAAGGGGAGGGCGTGCCGATGGTTTTTCATATAAGTTAGAACAAAATCGTTTCCTTCATCCACCTCATAAGGTTCAGTGAAGAACGTAGCTCCTTTGTTGGAAAACATCTCTTTGTAAACAAGATTCAATTCCGGCATAATAGAAAACTGAGACAGAATTTGCCCCAATATCTTGTTGACTCTCACCGGAATAATATTGCATTTGCCCTTGACTTCTTTACATTTGATAATCTTATCAACAAGTTCATATGTCCACTCATCTGTTATCTCTACAATAATTTTCTGATCGTCACTGGAGTATGCAGCGGCAGTAATATCAGCAACCTGCATGAGCGTTTTTATCGTTTGTGAATTGCCTCGCTCATGCTCTCCAATACGCTCCCGGGTCTCAAACTTACAAATCGTATTATTGATATCGCTTCCCAAAATAATAATCGATTTTGCATGCTCAAGCGAAATATCATGAAGCTGTTTTGAAGAAAACACGTCACCTTCCCGTACAACTACCGTCAGATGATTATGAAATTTCATTCTTTGGGCATTTAGGATACGCCGGAAAAATCCCAAATTCATGTACTCTACATTTTCTCTTGCCACCGTGTCCGAAAGGCGCTCGTCGATCTCTTTTTCTATCTCTTTTTTCTTGTTGCTGACCAAGACGACTACTTTCTGCTTTTTATCACAATATAGAAGATCGTTTACAATCTCCGATGCCCTGGTATTCCAGTTTAAAATAACAATATGATTGGAAATATGAAGCTTTCTGGTTCCAGAATTCGAATCCTCTATAAAATTGGAAATATAGTTGGTTATGTAACCAATCACAGCACCTGTAAATGATATCATTCCGATAAAAATGATAGCTAAACAGACAAAAACAATCGTTACTCCGGCTTGTCCGATATCGGAAACAACAAATTGTATACAGCCGGCGTCAAGGATCATTGTCACCGTACAGAAAGCAGCCTCGATAAACGACATGTGTTCTGTTCCTGACAAGGACATGTTGCTGATTATAATTGCCGATACAAAGAAAAAAACAATGTTGAATAACAGTATGGCTGCAAGGACCATCTTTCCCGGATTTTTTACAAGTTGAACGCTTAAACATTCCCTTATCTTTTTCATGTTATCCTCCTAAAATACGCAATTTTTTTCAAAGCCAGCATAAAACCTAGGATACAAAATTAAAATATATAGACCTATAGACACCATCTCTGATATTAAAGCTCTATATCCGAACATTTTGGAAAAACGCCTATTGCTACAAGGACAAGCACTTTTCCTACATTTTGAATGACTGCTCTGAACCGTCGCCCGAATTCACGCCATCCGTCGGCATAATAACAGTAAACGGACCACAGAATTCGGGATCCAACGGGGTTTCCACATTCATAAACGGAGTCGCCTTTGTAATAACGGTGCCCAAAGAGAAAGGATAGTTTGCACGATAACGAAGAAATCCGTGTCCATACTCATCATTGCGATAAGCAGTAATGATCTCTTCCCTTTTCGCGGTCGCAGGCTCATTGATCAGGTAAGCATATTGGATTTCTACCCATTTTGCCATACCTTCGTAAATTTCCAACCGCATATTCTTGCCGTATTTTTTGCTAATCGCTTTATCATTCCAGTTAATATACTGCCAAATGTGGGTAAGTTCATGAGCCATCGTCAGCATAGATGCCATACGCGGCGAACCATTTTCCACCAATAAAGTATAACCATTACGGTCGCTGATAGCAACTCCCAGAACGCGTCCATCACTCTTTGGCGTAGGAATAAATGCCTTACCAAGACGCTTATGGAGCATTTTAGAATTCACCATTTCGACTTTTATACCCGCATTGATTCGAATGCCGAAGAAAGATTCCATGTTCCTCTTGACATCTTCGAATATCCTGCGGAACTCTTCGCCGGTTTTGATTGCGGTTCTACCGCAATTAAAACATCTATCGCGGCCGTCCGCGAGAGTTTCATACTCTACGCCAAAGATCTCTGTACCGCAGAAATCACAATATCTTGCATCGGGTTTTCCTGGCTTATAGGTCGCTTCAATAAATTCGGCAATCTTCTTGCCCTCTCTGGCCTGCTTCAAGGCATTTCTCTGCAAACCCATTTCAGATAAATAATCAAGCGTTCCGGAAAGTTCAATATAAACAGGCTCGCACTCTCTGCCGTAAAGCATGTAATAACGCTCGTGATAAGGTCTGCGATCTGTGGAAAATCCGACTTTCGCGGTCTGATCGTTTTCCGCAGAAGGAAGGATCTCATCGGAAACCTCAATTTCTTTATCTGAATCGTCTTCGACGGGCTGTGCCTTTTTCTTGTGCTTTCTCAGCCCTAAGATGCCTTTCTTCTTGCTGTCTTGCTTGTCTTCCTCATTGGGATTGGAGAATTTTGTTCCGTCTTCAACAGGACTTTCTGCCTGCGGCTTTTTCTCAGGAATGGAAGGCGTATCAACGGGGACTTCGTCACCCGGCACTTCTTGGTCAGAGGGTTTCTCGCCATCCTTAGGTTTTCTCTTAAACCATCCCTTGATTTTATTGATGATTTTCTTGACCCCACAACCGATCTTTGCGAAAAATCCCTTTTTATTGGGCTTATTATCGTTTTCGGAATCCGTGAACACGATTGGCGGTTTTGGATCCACCAGCGGATTGAGACTCGCCTCAAGCGTTTCCAGATGCCAATTCAAATAATCATAAATAATACTGAAAATTCTCTGGAGATTCCTTTCCACCGCGATCGTCAAGCCAAGATCCAGCTGACTGTCCTCGATGATATAGATCGCGTTTTGATGGAGCTCGCAGCCTTCGCCTCGCACCGAATAGGTCAGGGGCTTGTCCCCCTCGACCTCCGCGAGGAACGAATCATCGGTCACCGCGCAGATATACGCTTGATTCTCAGCGAAAATAGTCTTGAATATCTCGTTGAACAACAGCGCGACGGTGTAACGGATATTATCGTTTAATTTTCCGTCAAACTCGGGCAGCTCGATGCGAAGAATTTCTTTATTGTGATAAACACGCTGAGGAATACCGTTTGTTTCTCCCTCAAACGAAATGCGTTTTGCGGTGGTGAAATCGTTGTATTTCTCCATTCGGTAGTAGCCGGGAGTGTTGACGATGATATCGGCAAATTCTTTGACTACCTTCATGCCCGCGATATCCTTCTGCGCGCCGATCTTTTCGGACGACCTGACTCCGCAGACGACGTACTCGCGAATCTGTCTATACGTAGGACGGCCGGTGATGTGATCGGCCGCGCGTCTCACTAAGACCTGCCCATCTGCGGTCAAATACTGCATTTCATAATATTTTCCACCGAATGTAAAGAACTGACCCGGTAAATATTTTTGATAAATATGACCGCCAAGCTCTGCTCCGAGATAGTAGCTTTGACCCTTTTCATCCTCCGCAACATATTCGGCCGAACGAATTTCAGATACACACAAAGTCAGGAACTCCGAATCAGATATGGAATACGTCGTCTCCATCATGCCGATCTTCAGGTTGAAGGATTCCTCAACTTTTATGATATCATGCGTCCATTCCGTATCCGCGAGCTTTAAGGATTTGGCATATACTTCATTGACCGCTTGCCGATAATTCTGCGGCAGCTCGTTCATCACGGACACTTCGGAGTAACAGTGGAACAGCTCATACCAAAGCTGCTTTTTGAGATCGAACACGGGAATGCCGAGCAAAGACAGCTCTTTTTCCAGTGTCTCGGAACAGACCGGAAACGTACTCATCATCAAAATCAGGCGAAGAATGATATTGCGGTTGCTTCTTGCGTAATCCGCGACAATAAACGGGATCGCCTTCGCGTCCGTCTCGAAGATAGAGGCGTTATCCGCCATATAATCCTTCAGGAGATAGTCGGAAGAAATAATATTGATAAATCCCTGCTTCGTAGTCCGGGTAGAAAAGTCGCGCAAGATCTCAAACATATTAGACGCTTCATCTTCGACCGTAAAATAATTGTTCTTTTCTACCTCGGCGCTCCAGAAATTCGGCGTGGTAACAAAGCACTCATCCAGCGACTCCTGACTGGTGGGCAAGCTTGCATATTTTGTCAAATCATAATAATACTGCTTGTCGATCCAGCGAATATCCGTTACCGGAAAGGCTTCGCCGCCATACCACTTAGTTTTTGAAACTTGGTTCTTCAGAGCAGCAAAGGATAATTCGGTACCCATGCCAAGATATCTTGAAATATTGGGCACCAAGCGATGATGGAGATAGTCTTCATCCGCCTCCCAACACATATAAGAAGACGTACCGAGATGCTTTTCCGTTGCCGACACCTCAGTAATGCTTTTCATAAGGATATGCGACATTGCATCTACCAATCCATCACAGTTCTTGTCACACATACAAAATACGATACTTTTATTTTCCTCTATTCTGCATTTCTTCGCCAGCAAATTCAACCCGATCTGCGCTGTGGAGATCAGTTTTGCGGGCTCAATAATCACACAGAAACCGACACTTTCGAGAAATTCCGAATTAGCATTATGAAGCTTGATATTCAAAACATCCGATCTTGTGACAATACCAATATCGAGATCCTGCTCTTCAGATGTCAAGACGCCAACATTCCATAAGAATGGAATATTGGTGACAGCTTCTATTCCCTTTTCAATCCATTCTTTAATATCGTCTTCAATCGAATGTCTGCCAAGCACGACCAATACTTTTTGATGACTCAAAAGAACCCGGTTCATGGGATAAAAAGCATATGGTATTAAATCATGATAAAACGGATTATTGAACAATATGCTCTTTCCATTCAGCATATCTAAAGAAGAATGAAGATAATTATGATCGATCTGAAATCCTGTTTTGTTCAGGGTATCTATATACGAAGCAAAACAAACTACTTTCTGGTCCTCACTCTTTTCAAGTTCGCGAATGATTTCATCGGTAGTTACATCATAAGCCAAAGCGTTGTTGATGCTGGTGCTTTCCGCGAGCAACTTATCACCAAAAATAGAGCGCAAAAATTTTCTCAGCAAAGAATAGTTTACAATCTTATAGGCGTCTTCATCTTCACCTAAAATATGTTGGGAATACTCTCGCTTGGTAGCACCGTCAAGATAAAAATACAATTCTCCAACAACAAGAATCCCAAAAACCGGGTAGAAAACTGATCTCATCAATCCATCATAGTAAAATTTGCGGCTAATAATCATTAACAGAGCAGAAAGCGCAACCGCGCTGTAATAGAAAACCCGAAACATACTGCGGACTTGAACACAGTTTTCCTTAATGCACCACTTGTTCTTCTCAGAGAAATATTCGTAAAAATTCCCCGAAATTTTTATGTGTAGCCCTCCGTCCGTTTTAACAGCCTTAGCCATGATTTGAATGAAAATCCTCTTTATGAATATATAAGCCAAAATAATAACCGTATTAGCGATGAAGAAGACCCAGAAATTCAGATTAAGCTTTGCAAGTATAGAACTCAGAAAACTTCCGATGTGTGTAAATGCAGTTCCAATCGGAGTAGGCATCCATGAATGGCCGGCTAATGCGGATATCCATTTAGGTAAATTATTAACAAGCTTTATAAGCCACTCATTGATAGAGTTCATTAAAATCATTGCAACGATTACATAAACCAGTGCAATAATGGGCATCAGAAACTGTTTGCTGCGATCAGGTTTGGGAAGATTTACTTTCTTGCTGGCAAAGCAAAGAATTACAAAAGGAAGAATCGCCAATATCATCTTGGCTATATTAAGAATCGTCTCAATCATATAATTCCTCCCTAATAAGCGTAACAGATTCTACATAATCGATAGGAATAACAATCTTGTTTCCTTCTTGGAGAAAATCAATGTCTTTTCTAACATCAGAATATGGGATATCATAATCATAATACTGAAGAACTGTAAAGTCATAGTTATACGGTTCTGCTTCAAAAGTAAGTTTAACATCATCAGGATCAATATACATTGAGAACAGCTCATTGACCTCACTAATCTTTTCGACAATTATTCGTTTATGATTTGACAGAATGTGTTGTTTCTTTTTATAAGAACTTTCAGAATAGTTCAAAACAGAAAACTCTCGCATCACATTGCATACATGGCTGAGATACCTTGAAAAAGAATCAACACCACTTTCTATCTCCTGCAATATTCCAGACATAACATAGTTAAAATGCTTAAACCTATTAACCAATTTATGCCTCAACACAAAGAGATAAATAAGTCCTATTGCTAAGAAAATTCCAAGAACTATGGCAACAATAGTTAAAGAGAATAGGAAAGATTTTATGGTATTAAGATTTCCAAGGACCAGCGGAAGGAAGCCAACAAAGTAGGCTAAAACTGCAAACAATCCAACGAACATGGTCTTCTTCTTAGTCATTCGCTGAGCTATCCCGCGTCTAATATTCTCATCCGCTTCCCTCATTTTCTTGTTGTAATGGTCTGTATTAAATAATTGAGTAGTTGAAGTAGACACCATATTATGCTCCTCTTCTTCAAGAAGGTACATGACATCTTCCTTTTGATACTCATTTAACCTAATAGCTCTTTCATCTTTGATTTGATTCATCGTTCTAAAATCTTCCTTCGTTGCAGATTTAACTGCACGTCTAGGTTCTCTTAAGAAACGAATGAAATACTTGTTAATCGTATAGAACTGATTATCCCAATACTCATATTCATTACTGGGACAATCCTTTGATAAACCAATTTTGTTGAATTTAGATTTAAGATTATCTCTGCTTTCTTTGGTGACAACCTCTATTGGGATCGTGACATTAGATTCAAAACACTTTTCTGCTGTATATTTATCTATCGGTTGATTCTCTTTATCTTTAATTTTTTTCGAAGTTTCATCAATTTTAGCTAAAGTAGAATATAGTTTTGAATTGTATGCATTGCAAAGATTCTTAACACATTCTGTATCTATTTGCATATCAAGTTTATAAACTCGATTAGAACGCAGAATTCCATGCGGACAATCATATGTAGCAAGTAGCATTATGGCTGTTAAAAAATTGAAATAAAGATTTTCATTTCTGCGTCCTTTGATATAAGAAACATCAAAAATTAAGTATCTTAATTTTTCAGGATAAAGATTATCAAAATAAAATTGAGAATAGTCAAACTCTGTATGATTGGTCCATGCCAATTCTGCTAATTCTGTGTCGACATTTTTCGCCCTTTCAGCTATTGTTATAACCGATTTGGGAAGATTAAAAAGTTCTCCATACAATTCAAAGCTTTCACTTAATTTTGAAAACTTGAGATTTTTGCTCCAATCAATTTCTACATCGGACGATTTAAGCTTTAGCTCTTCAAGTAGCTTATAGTATTCTACACTGCTATCAATATTATCAACCTCATCTTTTACTTTATCATAACACAACTTTGGAGGGGTATTAAACGGAGTTCCACACAGCCAAATAGAAAGCTTTGTTAACGGATTGCTCAATGCTTTATCAATCAATTCGTTTTCAGACTTTCTAAAAACTTTAATCTGTTCAAAAGAAGAAAATTGATATTTTTTCTTTCTAGAATCCACAAAATCAAAAGGATTACGCTTATTTACACCATCAAAACCCCAAGTAGAACTATCATTTACAATAACCGCACGCCATTCCTTTTTATGGTGAATTATCGACTTTAGTTCTGGCAACGCCTCATCAAGAGTTTCAGCCTTTGTATTCCAAGCACAAAAGGCAAAATTATTCTTATCAAAAAAAGGTTTAAAATAAATATGATACTTATGATAACAATCTTTAACTATGTGTTCATCACATATTATAACTGTAAACATTTTCTCACTGCCTTACACTTCTCCCGCCGCTATATATATTGCGGCGGGAGAAAATTAAATATTAAAAATTAGATTAATCCTCTTCAATAGCTGCAAGCTTGTCTGTATAATTTTCAAGATCCTTATTAGTAAAATAGCCGCAAATTGTTCTGCGAATAGATCCACAAACTTGGTCGGAAAACATACCAAGGCGAATTATTTTTTCATACTTTTTATAGTTATCTATTAAGCAGTTGAATTGATCCGCTATGATATCCGCAACATTACCAAGTAAAGCATCTTCATTAGCGGTGCAAATTCTCATCTCGCTATAAATCATTTCAATAATTGCTTCAACCATTATTTTCATTTCTGCCATATCCCTGTTCTGAACCGGAAGGGAATTGCAATACATCAAAACAATAGTAAAAAGCGAAACATGATCATCCACCTTGTTTAGCTCAGGATTATTAACAAACCTTCTGAATTTGAGTTCTTTCAGTTTCTTAAAGAACTCAATATCTTCATGAGAACGGAACCCGAACTCTTCATTCTTTCTTCTGAGTCTATTGACATGATCATGAATAGTAGCAACAGCCAATCGATCAAAATAGAGAGAATCTAACACCTCATAAAGAACATCACATTTTGTCTTATTGGATACTACCAAATCAATTGTATCATTTTCAGCATTGAGATACTTATAAATCTTTTCATTTGGGTTCTGATCAGAAGTCTTATAAAGACAGATACGACCATAAACAAAGCCATACAATAATGACTTATGAATTTTACGCATAAGGTGTTTTTGATAATCCATGTCCAATTCGGGCATAGTAGAAATAGCATTCCAACGCTTATCAATGTGAGGTGTGATAATAGCGGTAGTCTTACTATCAGGTCCAATCTTATCCATATAACTCTGATAAATTCTAAAATAATCACCTGCGGAAAGCTGTTCATATTCGTTTTCGCCGCTAATACTAAATTCATCAGTTTCATCATCGTATATTGGAGAAGACATCTTAGCAAGCTGAGTGGGCATAATATTATAAACCGCACGATAGAAACGAAGCTCATACTTAGAAACAGTAGGAGTGGAAATTGCATTAGGAATGAAGGCTGCCACACGAATACCTTCACCGTCTTCTATGGAATCATTGCAAGAAACAATGTTTACTTCTCGTTCTTCTTCGTTATCCTTCTTCTTGATACCGGGACTTGCAAGGTTTCTACAAGTTTCAATCAAGTCATTGATATACTTATTTACACTTGACTCCTTATAAAGTTCAGAAGCCTTTTCATCCTTCTTTTCAGGATTTACATTGTCAAGTTGGAGAGAAGCTTTTACTTCATATTCAAGTTTAATAGCATGGAGGATGCTCTTAACATTGATAATATCGCAAGATTCGTCAACTCGGTCTTTATAATACTCGATAATAATATCGTCAAAGATATCCTTTTTACTCTCATAGTTGAACGGATTAACGCTACGGCGTGCTTCAATATATGCATTGTTTCTCAGCGATTCGAAAATCTTAGCAAATAGCTTAGATGCTTCCTCTCCACTATCAGAAGGTCTGCCAACGCTTGCAGTAAGCTTATCAAGACACTTCTTTTCACCAAGCACATAACGAATACAGTCGCCATTGTTGAAAGTAAGTTTGGTTACAATATCTTCCTTTCTTTTCTCAATACTTGGGATTTTACTATCGAAGGTAGCATAGAAATCCTCGTAAGCTTTGATAAGATTGTTAATGGTTGATCTTGAAATATCACAAACCTGCTTAGTAATAACCCACTTGAAATAATTCTCAACGAGGCGATAATACTTTTTCAAATAATTATTGCAACGCTCTCCGGGGTTATCAACCACATTATCCATTTTCTTAAGTTTGTCACATGCTTCGCACATTTCACGAAGATCATTTTCACGACCGCGAGCAAGCTTAACTTCAAATTTCTTATCGCCCTTCTTATTATCATCATCTGATGATTCAACAATCTTAATTTTTTTATCTTCAAAGGATGCTAGAAACTCGTCTGCTTCTGTTTCTCTGGAATTAATAGTCTCCCGAAGCTTGTACAAGAGATAACGTGCAGCATTAGGATGAACAATCTTACCGCGTACAGAAAGGAATCTCTCCAACATGTACTCGCCAAGATCATCTTTAGTAGAAGATGCCTTACTATTAAATACTTCTTTAGCAAAAGATTTTACAATTTCAACAAAGTGAGGGCTCGACGCAATATCTTCAATACTGTAAATAGCATTAAAGCGAGACTCATATTGCATATCGCCAGCAGATCGCTTTGCAATCTCAAAGGTTCTGTTTTCAGTTAAACCGTATTCATTTTCGATTTGACCATCGATAACACCAGCAACAAGTGCATCAATGTACTTTTCTGCAACTCGTGCTATAGTTCTTTCTGTTTCTTCATCGCTGAGAGTTTTAATTTTTGCTTCGAGATATTTATCCCACAGCATCAATGAAAAGTCATTACCGTTTTTTTGATCTCTTCCCGACTCAATACTGCTCATATAAACGCCAGAACGGGTAGGCTCGTTTTTGCTGCTGGAACTGGGGTTTTCTTCCCACATCTTATATTCTAACTTAAATTTCTCATCATACTGGAGCCAAGAACTCTCAAGTAATGCTTTTCTCTCCTCATCACTTAATCTATCATCAGCAGAAGACCCAATAATGCTCGCACGAGCCCAGTTAAGTGCAATATAATTTCTGATATCCTCATAAGGATATTTAAGAACAGATGCACCTGCACCCGCAAAACGGCAACGACCTAGTTTATCCGGACTAATGCAAAGCTTCAAAATATTATCCTCGACGCTTGAGGCCTTTGTTTGCATAGGACCAATATTCTGCTCATATATGGACTGAGCGGCATAATCAATATACTGAGGTAATGTTGTCATATTGCCTGCATTTGAGTCTGTTCTGTCCATAAGAAAACAGAAATCAAAAGGAAGATTGCTGAGTTTTTCATCACCTGAAGAAGCATTAGGAATGGAAATATGTAAATCCTTATATCTTTGGAGCTCGGGAACAGTATCAAAGAAACCGCTACCCTTCATCATAAATGCATTTATTTCCTTAATAGTTGCATATCCATTACAACGAAGGCTGTCTTTCTCACTTTGGGCTGCAATAACTGTATCCATTACTCCGGGCATAATCAAGAAACCACGAATCATAACAGCAGCTTCAGGATAATTCTTTTTCACATAATGACGAACCAACATACCTGTTTCCATAGCTACACCAGAACCTGTTCCACCGGCTGCTGTAGAAGCAATAACAACTCTAATGGCCTGTTTTAAACCGCCGCCATCTTTAAGAAATAAATCATCAATGGCCTTATAAAGCTTATAAATCTTACCATTCTTAATAATATCATTTAAAGCGAGGCGGGAAATAGCACGTACCTGACCGGCTCCTTCAGAAACAGTCTTGTCATCCAACATTTTGTTTTCAGGAAACCAATTGTTCTTAGCGTCTTTATCGTTATCAAGATAGCTTCCTACAGTCCTTGTAGAAGAAGTTTGAATAGCAACGATTTCTGCACCTTTATTAACAGTCAGCAGATCATTAACATCGGTATCCATTACAACAAAACGAATGTTGCTAGTGTCATCATTGATTGCTCGGTCGGCAACACCTTTAATAATTTCAGATCCCCTACCTCCAAGACCAATGAAAAGAGTCGGTGCGTTCACTTTGTTTGATTGAATTTTCTCCTTGATGTACATAATACCTCACTCCTATTTTTAATCGTTATGATTAACATAAATTCTGCCAGTTATTGTGTGACGATTTGTATTCCACTTCAATTCCGTATCATCGCTTACACGAACTTTGGGTTTTAATTGTGAAATGGTCTCGCCTTCGTCATTTACATATTTTCCGTTAACCTTTTTAAACCTTGAACCATCAATTTCATACCAGTTAACGCTACCTATCGGTCGAATATCTTTAATTTCAAAACAAGCTGTCGGTTTTCCACGACTTTTCAATGGCGTACAAGCTTTTGCTTCACATCGTATCTCACCTGGATACAAATCTGTTGATAGTCCAACTGATGCTCCATTTACCTTCATCGGCTGACATGTGTTTTTTATTTTTAAATAAACAGAAGATGGCAATGTTGGATGATTCAGAATCATAATAATAATGATGATAATCGCAAGAATTATTAAAATCCACAATAACCAACGCCAGAACTTACTGTACCACTGAATTTCAAAAGATACGTCATCCTCGGCCGTTACTTCCTCACCGTATTCATCCATATATGTAGCTGAAATGTTGGTGCGATATTTACCGGTTTTGGGTTCAATATATTTGCCGTCATCATCATTGGCAATGTAAATATTAAATGCCGATTCGCCTTGAACGGGTTCGTATCGATAATTCAATTCTCCCGCTCCGGAAGACGTAACAGACAGTGTTGTTTTTTCCAGCTGTTCGTCGGTCAACGGTTGACCGTCCAGCGTCATTGTAACTCGAATCGGTTTCCAATTCTCATAATCTTTCAACTTAAACCATGATTGTGATTGCATGCACAAGTCCAGTAAAAACGGACAATAGAAAAAACACCCCCTATATGGTAGAATAAAAGAAACTACCGTAAAGGG
>CANQJW010000008.1 GCA_947624345.1 uncultured Clostridia bacterium
TCCTCTTCCCCAAAAAGTCTTTTGACTTTTCGGGGACCCCGGTTATCGCAAAGTCATATCCCATTCGGACGGTCATTTAGTTTTAGAAAATTAAATTTATCACAATTTAGATTTGCGAATTTATTATAGCTGTGTATTGACACGAAGGCAATACTTTTATATAATGTTGTTTGGAGTTATGTTAATTGTCTAAAACTGTTCAAAAACTGATTTTCTAAAATGAAGGCGAGAAAATGAAGAAAGATTACTCTGAATACAAGCCCACCAAAAAC
The DNA here is from genome assembly GCA_947624345.1 of uncultured Clostridia bacterium. Classification (GTDB taxonomy): domain Bacteria; phylum Bacillota; class Clostridia; order Oscillospirales; family Ruminococcaceae; genus UMGS1601. The sequence continues at coordinate 273 of CANQJW010000008.1, forward strand.
GAGATTTACAACCTGAACCGTTCCGACAGGGAAAATGTCAGGTTAAAATATTTCTATAACTACGCCGGTTTCAGCAAAGATGACAAGCGAATTCGTATAACGGTCGATGAAGGAAATGAATATTTTTCTATGAATCCTCTCATTGAGGAATATACGGGAGAAGAAATCACCGCAAAAAACTTTGCTAACGATACAGAATTGCCTGAATACATAGAGCGCAATAAAAAGCAACGAGATGTGTTTGCAAGCAGATTTCAAATAGATTTTGAAGGCGCCGAATACAGAGAACAGCAATATCTTTGGGATAAAGATAAAGGTTTTCCGGAATTGCCTTTTAATAATGTTCTGAGCGGTGCAAGAATTAACTTGCAGTACGGCGAGGGCATATTGGATTTCATATATGCGGATTTCAAATCGGCAATTCAGGAACAACTTAAATTGGTTGAGATTGAAAACCTGCTTTACAAGTTCGCACAGCAAGAAGGCATGAAAAAAGAAAAATCTCCGATTCATAAAGACGAACCGGAGAAAATTTACAGTCAATTGCAGGAGCGAGTGGAAGAATACTACGAATATTCCGAAACCATAATCAGTATCAAAGACATAATCTACGCCTCTTTATATTCCGCTATCTGTCCCCCTGTTTTCAAAAAAGGAGGCGATAAAAAGAAGCAAACATTATGGTACGGCAATTATCTTTTGAGACTCCAACAGGAATATCGTGAGATGATTGAATTTTGCTTTGACGAAGATTATTATCCCGAAGCTTTGGCGGACAGATTGCCGTCGGAAAGGTTTTATATTTACCGTTCTCTAAAAGGTTTGTCACCGTTCTTGGAGAGGACGGAAGAAGTGGCTTTCTCAAATACAATGAGCGGAAAAGAAATGCCTTACGGTATGGATATTGAAGGGCTGAAAGAAAGATTTTCTCAAAGTTCGGTACCGAATGATGCACACAAGGAGCTTGCCGAAAAATTCGGAACAACTCCCGAAAAAGTTGTGGCTTTGATAAATTTGCCGCATTTTATCAGCCGCCAATATGTGTTCGGCTCGGTCGCTGAAATTCTTGAAATGGAATTTACTAAAATGCTCGAACACAATGTCCGATTCAGAAAGTGCAAACGCTGCGGTAAGTATTTTATTATGAAAGGCAACTATGACACCAATTACTGCAACCGCATTGCCGATGGTGAAGCCCGCAACTGCCAGGACTTAGCCGCACAAGAGAACTATAAAAGGAAAATGGCGGACAATGCCGCCATTCCGTTATATCAAAAGTATTACAAGCGCTATGCCGCCCGTGTGCGTGTAAGGCAGATTAAAGAGCCCGATTTTAAGAAATGGAAATATCAAGCGCTGACAAAGCGTGACGAATGCTTCGACGGTAAAATAACCCTTGCGGAGTTTGAAACATGGCTTGAGGGTAGTTTTCCGAATAGGAAGAAGAAACAATGATCGTTCTTTGCCAATAAACAACCAATTTTCCCAAGCGGAACTGTAACAAAAGCAGTTCCGCTTTTATAATATTTTCTTGCCTTTCCTTTATAAATCCGCAATAATCCTTGATTTTAAGCTTAAAATATGCTATACTAAAATTGTATAAATATATCTACCCGAAAGTGAGGATAATTTAATGGATTCCAACATCGAGCGCTGGTACTCAATGAAAGAAATTTGCGAATATCTCGGAGTCAGCCGTGACACCGTACTCGCTTGGATAGAAAAAAGAAATATGCCCGCCGCAAAAATCGGTCGCCTTTGGAAATTCAAGGTCAGCGAAGTAGACGCTTGGATGAAATCCGGCGTTGCGGCAGATAAGTAAGTTTCGGAGATGTACAATATGGGTTTTATTGAATCGTATAAACATCTTGAAAAACTATGCGGTGAGGTATTGAATGACGATAGGCGTATATCCGCTTATATTGATGAAATGATAAATACTCCCCGTGGTTCTTATCTTGTAAGAGGTTGGGATGACGACTTAAAACAACTGAAACACTACCGTTGGGTTAGAAATCAAATAGCACATGAACCTGATTGCACCGAGCAAAATATGTGCGAACCGAGTGATACTGTGTGGCTTGATGATTTTTATTCACGCATAATGAATCAAACCGATCCTCTCGCTCTGTATTCAAAAGCCACCAAACCTCGCCCGACTCAAAAACCGGTACAAGCTCATAAGCCGGAATCCCCTACATACACATATTCTCAGCCGACTTCTAACCATAGGAAATCATCCCCACAGGTTGCCGGTTGTATGACATTTTTAGTAGGTATTCTAATTATTGTAGTTGCAATCGTTTTAATTTCAGGAATATTATAATCTGATTTTGGAGGTGCGCTATGGCACTTGAAAATAAATTAGGTCTGACAAGTTCTGCCGACCTTGCCCGTGAAGAAGAGCGCATAAGCAAGAAAAAGGCTGCGGAGCTTTTTGAAAAGGGTATTTTAGATAACCTTCCTGTCGGCAAGTTTTCTACATTGCAGGCAATCCATAAATACCTCTTTGAGGACATTTACGACTTCGCAGGTGAGCTCAGAACCGTCAATATTGCAAAGGGTAATTTCCGTTTTGCCCCTTTAATGTACTTGCAAGCGGCGCTTGAGAACATTGATAAAATGCCCCAATCTAACTTTGACGAGATCGTTGAAAAGTATGTTGAGATGAATATCGCCCACCCGTTCCGCGAGGGTAACGGTCGCAGCACCCGCATTTGGATCGATCACATCTTGAAGAATGAAATCGGCAAGGTTGTTGACTGGAGCAAGGTGGATAAGGAAGATTATCTGCTTGCAATGGAGCGCAGCCCGATTAAAGATGTAGAAATCAAAGTGTTACTAAAAGGTGCGCTTACAGACGAAATAAACAGCCGTGAGGTCTATATGAAAGGCATCGACCACAGCTACTACTACGAGGGATATACAACCTTCAAAACGGAAGAATTATGATAACGAAATGAGGTACAAATATGCCCGACAAGAATTGGCAATTTGAACTTGAAGAATATATAAGGCAGGGCGAGCCTGAAAGAGCCGAAAAAAGTGAAGCTTGGCAAACTGCTATCGGTCTGCAGGCGGTTGACGGGCTAAAAACCTCCGAATATTTGCTGGATACTGCAAAGGATCACATCGAGGGCAAAATTACCATCGATGAGGCTCAGAAGCGCATCCACAGCTATTACGAGCAGAGAACTACCCGCACCGAAACCGAAAACGAAACCAAAGAGGCAGATATTGTATCTGCAAGAATAACGAAGCTTTTGGGCGAAAAGGCGTTTCAATTTTCTCCTGCTGAGTGGATAACCATTCACCGCAGATTGTTTGAGGGCGTATTTGACCACGCCGGACAAATCCGTCAGTATAACATTTCCAAAAAGGAATGGATACTGAACGGCGAAACGGTTATCTACGCCGATTTTAACAGCATAAAAGACACCTTGGATTATGATTTTGCCACCGAAAAGAATTTCTCTTATGATGGACTGTCGGTTGAAGCGTCGGTAAAGCATCTTGCAAAATTTGCATCGGATATTTGGCAGATTCATCCCTTCGGCGAGGGTAATACAAGAGCCACCGCCGTGTTTATGATTAAGTATATGAAAACATTTGGGTTCCGTGTCAATAACGATGCGTTCCGTGAAAACTCTTGGTATTTCCGTAATGCATTGGTTCGAGCAAACTATAACGATTTGCAAAAAGGTATTCATTCCACCACAAAGTTTTTGGAACTGTTTTTCTCAAACCTTCTGCTCGGGACCAATTACGAACTGAAGAACCGCTATATGCATGTTGATTTTGTGGATGAAAACGCTTCCCAAAGTATCAATCCAAAAGTTTCAAAGTATCAATTTGATACTTTAGACTGTACTTTAGAAGAACTTGCGGTTTTAGAATTGGTTGCAAAGAATCCGACGATGAAACAGCAAGATCTCGTTGAAGCAACCGGAAAATCGATTGCAACCATCAAGCGAATTATGAAATCGCTACAGGATAAAAATTATATCCGCCGTGAAAGCGGAAAAAGATACGCGAAATGGGAAGTTATGGTTTGATCAATCTGCAGGTGATATACAATTTTTCAATCAACGCCCGGAACAAATATACGGAGGAGTTATTATGGCTAAGAATATTGAACCTAAACTTAAGAAGATAGGTGATTATTTAAAACTTGAGGAAGATACTGTTTTCACTATACCAGAATACCAACGTGCGTATTCTTGGGGTGTTGATAATTGTGATAAACTGTGGCAGGACATAAATGATTTTGTTGAAAGCGAAAGCAAGGACAGATATTTCTTTGGAACGATTATAGTCAACTGTCAGGACAATGATACAAAGTACGGTCTTATTGATGGTCAGCAAAGAACAACCACTTTCTTGTTACTGTTAAAAGCCTTACTTATAAGAATCAATGTCGCAATTAATAGAACTGCCAGTGATGAGGATTCTGCCAGTTTGTGTCGCGGCTTACAGGAACGCAGAAGGAGAATCATGGGAATTCTGTATAAAGCAGAAACAGAAGATATTTCCGATAAGCCTGATGCAACCAAAGATGCCGAGATCTGCCGTCGGGAGATTATTCTTGAAAACTACTCAATTAATGAACAGTATAAAACTGAGTTAGCCACAATACTTCAAGCAACTGATTTTGATTCAGCAGAAGCAAGAGTTACTAAAATTAAATACAAACAAAAAGACAATAGATACACTAATTTCTTTAGAAACTTTAAATTTTTCTACAACAAAATCAGTGAATTGTCCGATTCGCAATTAAACAGCATTGCTAAAGCTGTTACAGATAACTGCGAAGTAATCGAAATTAAGAGTTGGCAAGTTGAACAGGCAATCACGATGTTTAACTCTCTTAACTCCGATGGCCTTCCTCTTTATGATTCTGATATTATCTCTGCGAAATTGTATGCAGCCGCAGAAAAGAGAGGTGAAGAAAAGCAATTTGCAAGTTTATGGAAAGAGTTAAATGACATCATCAATGAATTGGAAAGTGTTCATATTGCTGATATTAATTCTATTTTGATGCAGTATATGTATTACATACGTACTATCAATAAGGAAACGATCAGCGATACCGGTGCAATTAATGTTACTACTCCCGGTTTAAGACGATATTTTACTGAGATTAATAAAATACCAATTTCCAATCCTATTACAATGTGTTCGAATATGATTAGATTAGCTAAGATATGGAAAAAGGTTTCCAGCTATTCTCAAATGAAAATCTTGCAGAAATTTAACGAGAATACCAAACTGTTTTTGGCAAGCTATTTTTATAGATTCAGTGAAGATGTTATCACCGAAGAGGTTATAGGTCCCATCTTTGAATGTATGCTTCGTTTGTTTGCCCTTCTCGAACTCGTTGATGTTGGCTATTCCAGTAAATATTTCAAAACTTTTTTGTTTGGAGAAGAAGCCAAATTTGTAAACTCAAGTGTTACTATTGATGAAATTGTCAAAGATTTCAGTGAGCATATTGTATCTAACTGGGATTTAGAAAGCATCGAAACAGCGTTGCATGATTACGACGGAAATGTGCTTGTTTATTTAAACGAGTATCTCTTTGCGAGAGAAAAAGGGGTTGGTTTTACTCTTGGAAGTAAATATGATATCGAGCACATCATGCCATATAGCGGGTATAACTTACAAGAGATTCGAAAAGACGCAGAAATTGATAGTGAAGATGAATTTTACGGAATAGTAAATAAGCTGGGAAACAAGATTCTTCTCGAAGAAAAAATCAACCGTGCAATTGGAAATGAATGGTTTAGAACCAAAGTATCAACTGAGCTTGAAAACAAGACAGGATATATCAATAGTGAATATCCGATTGCTCAAGCATTGGTGGATAAATACCGTGACACTAATAAGCCATATTGGAAAAAGGATGATATTATCGATGCTACCAATAAAGCAAGTAATAGAATCATTAAGTTTATCTTTAGTAAGTAAGTTCCATTAATCTCATTTAACTTCTTGATGAGTTTTATAATTCGGAGGAATAGTTTTGAGCGTGCTTTCATTTATCGAAAAGCAAACGATTTGCCGATTGTTTGGAATAAGTGATGGGTTTATATTTAAATACTGGAGCGACAAGGGAGCCCACAACAAAAGCACAACTAAAGAGTTGATTTATGACTCTTGTGGGATAAACATTTTTGAAGATGTGGGTTACAAGGGCTTATCACAGCAAAAATGTATACAGAAGATTTGGGATGAGTGTAGCCCGCAAATCATTGCAAAACTCTTAAAAACGTTATCAGATTATTTCTGCTTTAAGATGGGGACAGATTGGTGGTCTGATGAGGATAATTATGATTATCAACAAGTTCAACATATTATAGAGCGATTGCAAACTCTCCAAACAGTTGAACTTCCAAAAGAAGAGAACATTAAAAATCTCAAACTTCTTTTAGAAGATATTGAAGAAAACATTAAAAACGACAAGCCAGAATTGGTTGTTGACCGACTTCATACGTTCGCATCAGAATATTTGCGCAATTTGTGCCATACCCACTCAATTGAAACAACCGACTCTAAAGGTAACGAGTATCCGCTTCATTCACTCGCCGGAATGCTCAAAAAATGGTATGTGGATAATGCTTATTTTGATTCCGAATTTGCAGTTGTAGCTATTCAAAATTCCATTAACTTGTTTGATAAATTTAATGGTATACGAAATGACAATAGCGCTGCACATCCCAATGATTTGCTTTCAAAAGCAGAGGCAGAATATGCTGTTAGAATCATTGCGAATACATTAACTTTTCTTGATAAATGTGAAAAAAGTAAAATTAAAAAAGTTCAAACGCTTCCTTGGGATGGCGGCGTATTATACATAGCGCCCGACGAAGAATTACCTTTCTAATTGTGCTGGAGGATAAAGAATATGGCAGGAAACAAAAGTTTAGGAGCTGCTAGAGTTGCAAAGGAAGATGAGTTTTATACTCAGCTTACAGATGTGGAAAAAGAAATGCGTCATTATCGCAAACACTTCAAAAACAAAACAGTATTCTGTAATTGTGATGACCCGTTTGAAAGCAACTTTTTTAAGTATTTTGTGTTAAATTTTAATCGTCTCGGTTTACGAAAACTGATTGCTACTTGTTATGTTTCCTCTCCGATTGCAAACACCCAACTTTCTTTATTCGATGTTATCGGAGCTGAGGAAAGCAAGCAAAACAAACCATACAAAGCTGTTGTGACAAAAGTGTACGACAAAACAGGAGATGGCGGCATTGATATGTTTGATGTCGCCGAACTGTTCAAGTCTGGTGAGAATCAACTTTGCGAGCTTGATGGGGATGGAGATTTTAGATCCTATGAGTGTTTAGCTTTACTTGATGAATCCGATATAGTTGTAACAAATCCTCCCTTTTCACTTTTTCGTGAGTATATAGCGATTCTTCAGGAACACCGCAAGAGTTTTATTGTCATTGGTAATCAAAACGCTATCACATACAAGGAAATCTTCCCTCTGTTGCGAGATAATGAAATATGGCTTGGAGACAAATCCGGAGATATGGCATTTATGGTACCAGAATATTACGAGGCTCGTGAAACTCGTTATTGGGAAGATGAGAATGGACAAAAATGGCGTTCGCTTGGTAATATTTGTTGGTTTACAAATCTTGACATCAAGAAAAGACACGAAGAGTTGATTTTGGTTAAGCGATACGACCCGGATGTTTATCTGCACTATGTAAATTATGATGCAATAAATGTTGACAAAGTAGCAGATATTCCTTGTGACTATGCCGGGGTAATGGGCGTTCCGATTACTTTTATGGAAAAATACAATCCCGACCAGTTCGAGATATTGGGAACGAGCGACAACGGTATTGTTCCAGATGAGTATAAAACAACTCCCGGTCTATCAAAAGAATTTGTTGATGACTATTATAAAGCCGGAGGAAAAGGCTCTTATAAAGAAGGTAATCCTACCGCTGGTGTTTATAAAAATGGAATTGCATCAATGGTTTATAAGCGAATTTTCATTCGCAATAAACACCCGGAGGTGAATTTAATTGCCAAGTAAATCCGAACTGGCTTTAGCAAACAAAGCTAAAAAAGACGAATTTTATACACAACTTTCGGATATAGAAAAGGAAATGCGATATTACAGAAAGCATTTCAAAGACAAGGTTGTATTTTGTAATTGCGATGATCCTTTTGAAAGCAATTTCTTCAAATATTTTGTGTTGAATTTCAATCGTCTTGGTTTGAAGAAGTTAATTGCCACTTGTTATGCTTCCTCACCGATAGCGAATACCCAACTTTCTTTATTCGATGTCATCGGAACTGAGGAAAACAAGCAAAATAAACCATATAAAGCTGTTGTAACAAAGGTATATGACAAAACTGGTGATGGCGGCATTGATATGTTTGATGTGGCTGAACTTTTTAAGTCGGGAGAAAACAGTCTTTCAGAGCTTGAAGGAGACGGTGATTTTCGAAGCAAAGAGTGCTTGGAATTACTTGATGAATCGGATATTGTGGTTACAAATCCGCCGTTTTCATTATTTAGAGAATATATTTCTGTATTGTTCGAGCACAAAAAACATTTCATTGTTATAGGAAATGTTAATGCCATTTCTTATAAAGAAATTTTTCCTTTGCTTATGAACAATAAAATGTGGATAGGTGCCAGTATTCATTCCGGTGATAGAGCATTTTATGTTCCGGATAATTATCCATTAGATGCTTCGGGATGTGGTATTGATGATGACGGAAGAAAATATATCCGTGTCAAAGGAGTACGTTGGTATACAAATTTGGATATAAGTCAGCGTCACGAAGAACTCATACCATTCAAAAGATATAACAGCGAAGACTATCCTCGATATGACAATTATGACGCCATTGAAGTGGGAAGCGTTTCAGATATACCTTGTGATTATCCTAATGTTATGGGTGTTCCTATTACTTTTATGGACAAATACAATCCTGACCAATTTGAAATTATTGGATTAACACAAGGTTGGGACGATTTACATTCGAAACGATACGGGCAACAAGTACAAGTATCGAAAACCGGTAAACAGTCAAAAGTAATGAAACTTAACGACGGGCCAGCTATCGAGGTCATTGAAGCACCAAAAGATAAAACATATTACATTGTTGATGATCATTTCTATATTAAGATGTATGCCAGAATACTTATCCGCAACAAACATCCTGAGAAACCAAAAGGAGGAAAGCAATAATGCATATAGAGGAAAGAAAAATAACCGTTAGAGAAGTTACGGAAGGCTATTTTAATGATGCCGAGGAAGGCGTAGTCGGTTACGATGAACAACTTGATATTCGACCGAAATACCAGCGTGAGTTCGTATATAAGGACGAACAGCGCAATGAAGTTATCCGCACTGTGATGAAAGGTCTGCCACTTAATGTGATGTATTGGGTTGACCGTGGTGAAGAATTTGAAGACGATCCCGATACGCCACGTTATGAAGTTATGGACGGACAACAGCGTACAATTTCGCTTTGTGAGTATGTGGACGGCAATTTTTCAGTTGATGATATGCTGTTTAATAACTTACCAAAAGACAAGCAGGATGAAATTCTTGATTATGAACTTTTTATCTACATATGCAACGGAACGGAGTCGGAAAAGCTCGATTGGTTTCGTATTATCAACATTGCGGGAGAACAGCTTACCGACCAAGAACTTCGAAATGCGGTATATGCCGGAAGTTGGACTTCCGATGCTAAACGCTATTTTTCAAAATCCGGTTGTGCAGCAGATAGATTGGCCGGAGACTATTTGAAGGGTTCAAGTATCCGTCAAGAGTATCTTGAAACTGCTATATTTTGGGCGGCTTCTGCCGAAGGAAAAACTATCGAAGGTTATATGTCGGAACATCAGCACGATCCAAGTGCCGTAACTCTTTGGAATTATTTTCGTTCTGTGATAGATTGGGTACAAGCAATATTCCCGAAAAAACGCAAAGAAATGAAAGGTTTACCTTGGGGACTGTATTACAACGAACACGGCAAACGCACCGACCTTGATCCTAAAACACTTGAATTAGAAATTCAACGTCTTATGGGTGATGAAGATGTAACGAAGAAATCCGGCATTTACGAGTATTTACTGACCGGAGAAGAAAAGAAACTTTCAATCCGTGCTTTTGACCGTCGTGACGCTCTTGCGGCGTATGAAAAGCAACACCATAAATGCGCAATCTGCGGAGAAGGGTTTGAATTCGAGGATATGCACGCTGACCATATTAAAGCTTGGTCAAAAGGTGGACATACTACCCCTGAGAATTGCCAAATGCTGTGTAGGGATTGTAATCTCAAAAAAGGAAAACAATAAATCCTTGTTTGCAAAACACTTAAGTTTTACGCTATAGGAGGCAAAAAAATGAACTGGTCTACTTTTCAAACTTACAATGATTCTCTCGAGAGAGCATTTGAGGTTTTATGTAACCAATTGTTTGAAAACTGGAATAAGAGAGAATACAATGATAAACTTGCCTCTTTCAGCGTTGTTAATGGATCTGGCGGCGATGGCGGTGTAGAATCTTATTCTACTCTAACCGATGGAAAAATCGTTGGATTACAGGCAAAATGGTTTCTTTACAGTCTTTCTGATAATCAAATCCAACAAATAAAAAAATCAATTGAAACTGCTGTCAAAATTCGTCCGCAGATATTCCGATATATTGTATGTATACCTCGTGACCTAGCATCCGACACCGGAAGAGGTACTAATACAGAAAGCAAACGTTGGGAAGCTTTATTGAAAGATGTTAAATCAAAACATCCTGATCTAATTGTTGAATTGTGGAACGAAACTCGTATAGTAAAAGAATTACAAGAAGACTCATCAGCCGGTATCAAGAAATATTGGTTTGAAAATTCTGAAACATCTGAAGATTCTTTCATTTTTGCTTTTAGAAAAAGCAAAGGAAGTTGGTTAAAAACAAAATATGTTCCCGACCTAAATGCGTATGGAAGTATCGACAATTATATTTCATTAACTTTGGGTGAAGTAAACAAACGAGGAGAATTAGCCGATACATCCTTGAAGGTTGCTGTTCTGTGTGAACAATTAGATAAAGCAATACTTGAATTTCAAGAAGTATTAAAGGATAAAGATGCAGAATTAAAAGCTGAATTAGATAATATTTTTGCAAAAGCAAGCTTGCTTAGTAGCACCTGTAGGACTATACACGCTTGGTGTATACAAGAATCTGTTTCTATTTGCGACATCGATAGAAGTGCGTTTAGTTTTGACTTTGAAAGTAGCCGTGAAACTATAAATAGAAGTCACGGAACAGTGCATCATCACTTTCACCTATCAGAAGTAACAAAAGTTCTTCGCAGATTATCTTCTATTGATATATACCGAATTCTTGATGAATTCGACTCTAGTTTATGTACGAACCCAGTTTTATTTTTAGGTGAACCGGGGACAGGAAAAACACACGGAGTTGCAGCTTCATCAGAAAAGTTATTTGGTAACTGTATTCACACTCCATTAGTTATACAGGCTCGCAATATTTCTCCGAGCTCGAATTGGAAAGATATAATTAGTTCTGCTCTTGGGTTATCCTCAAATTGGAGCGAAGATGAAATATGGCAAGCAATGATTTCAATGGTGAATAGACATCGTTTTTCTTCTGCATACATAGATTCTAATATTAAAATCGTTCCTAAGATTCTTTTAATTGTGGATGGAATAGATGAATGTGCTCCGTATGAAATTTGGAATGACCGAATAAAAGAAGCGGGCATAATAACAAAAAGATATCAGCAAATCAGATTCTGCTTTACATCTAGACCATTTGTATTTCCTAAGAAACTAAGTGGTGTTACAACAAAACGCTTGGGCTCTGCTGGCGACGTACCTACTCACACTTTGTTTGAACGTTATATGGAAGCATACAATATTAACGCTCAAAATTACGGATGGTTAAAATTCGCTTTAACCACACCTTTGTCATTAAAAGTGTTCTGTGAGCTAAACGAAGGAAAAGCTGTAGAATATACAAAAAATACCGATGTTTCTTTAACAAATTTATTGCGCAGTAAAATTGACCTTATTGAAAACGAATTTGCCAAAGAAGAAAAAATATCCATTAAGAATCAGTATATTCTAAGAGCTATATTAGAGCTTTCAAACCTGTTTTTAAAGAGCAAATCCATTGAATATAGCGATGTCATTTCATATCTAATTAGTAACCTTGGTACAACTCAACAACAATGCGAAAGAGTTCTACAGTATTTGGAAAACTATGGAATTCTCTCGTCTTTTTGTAAACACGGAGAAGGTTTGAATCCGGATTTGCATTTCTATATCCCGGGAATACAAGGTTATTTCGATTATGCAATGGCATTAAAATTGTTGGAGTCATATGATCATCCGCAAAATATAGATTTTGAACAGTGTTCTGCAATAGAAAATGAGGCTTTGTATGCATTGTCCGTAATGGCGATGCAAAACCATAATTATTTAATTACCAGAAATAAGACTATTGATCATGCTATTGATGAATGGTCTAAACAAGATCTGCAGTTTTTTGCTTTGAGGCACACCTCTCACGAAAATGGAGCATTGTTCAAAGAACGTTCATTAGAAATAATGTCTGAAAATGCAGATGGACTAATGACTATTACAAACAACCTTATTTTACCGCTTTGCAGAGATGTCGATCATCCTCTTGGTGTTAAAATGTTGGATGAGTTTCTCTTTTCCTTTGACTTACCCGCACAACGCGATCTGTTTTGGTCTGTGCCCAGCTTTCTCAGAGATTCTGATGGCTATAAGTGGCATACTTTGCAGTCGATTAGTTTAGATGAAGAAGAGTATGTACTGACTAAGGAAGATGTTTTTAACGGATGCCCTTCTGTATATGCGTGGTCACTTTCGACATTAAATAATACTTTACGAAAAGAATACCGTTCCAACCTTATGCGTTGGGCAAAATACAATCCTTGTGAATTCTATAACTTGTTTATAAAATTTTCCACTATAAACGATCCGCAAATTAGAAGTGATCTATTTTCAATCCTTGTATGCTTAGTATATGACGGTGCTGATAGTGCCCTTATTAAAAAAGCCAGTGATTGGATGATGGATAATATTTTAAGTCCATCAAAAGTGCTTAATATTATGGATGTATCTATACGATACTACGCTATTGCTATAGTTCATAAGGCAGTTTTAGTTGGACTTTATAATAGTACTGATGTTTCAACTTATATGCCACCCTATAAGGCTGATAGTTATGATATTCCACTCGACGAAAAAGCGTTATCTGGAACACGGATGAGCGGATATAGTGCTATCGACTATGACTTAGCAAGATATGTTTTGATTGATCATTTCGAATCGGCATTTTCACAATATGGTCATAGAGATGGCGATCAAATCACCGATTTAATAAGCAAAGTTGCTCAACTTCAACCCAAATTTGCAAATATTAAAAATGAACAATTTATTATATCAGCTGCTTTTGCATATCTTTCGCAAGTAGGCTGGAATGAAGATGAATTTTATAATTTTAAACAAAAAGAACAGGGTGATGGGATAATAGGTGGATTAGATGTTGCTATATTAAGAAGGTACACTCCTGCGACACATGGCTCAAAAAGTTCTGTTATGACAGTATGCGAAAAATACATTTGGCAATTTCGAAATCATATGGGCGGATTTCTTGCAGATAGATTATTATATTGGAATAACTACGAGCCAGAAAATATTAGAGATTATGGATTGCTTGATAATTTCATAATACCTATACAGGATGTCGAACAAATTGATCCCGATGAATTGCCCGAGGATAATCCTTGGTATATTCCCGAACCAAAGACTGCAATCATAGAAGCAGAAAACTGTAGTAAAGAAGAAGTTATCAATAGCGTTATTCACGCCCCAAACTTGAATTGGGATAAATGGATTACTATAAATAATGCTGACAAGCAATATAGAATAAATAGCGATACTTTGTTGGCATTGAACAACTATTCTTGTTTTTATGGTTCTGCGGGTGTTGAGACCTGTATCTTTATTAGTTCAATAATTATTGATAAGGATGATCTTGATGCATTCGTTGATAAATTGAGCAGCGATAAAGATTTATCTAAAAGAGTATCGAATCCTGTCGATTGGCACGGCGGCATTGTTTCCTCCTGTTACATAAACCCCAAAGAGGTTTGTTGGTTCCCGTGGAAAAAAAGATATAATAGTAGTAATGTCGAAGATTTCCCTGATTTTTCTATACAGTCGGCAGTCGATGGCTGTTGTTATAATTTCCCTGAATACGGTGATGTGTACTATGATATTCCGTCTGAGCCAATCAGAAAATTACTTAACATTGTAGATTCTAATGGATATATCTTTTATGACGATAATAAGAAAATCAAAGCACACTATTCAATTTCAGGAGAAAAGTGGAGAACGGCTCAAAATTATTTACTTGTCGATAAAAATGAACTGTTGGATGCTCTACAAAATAGCGATAAGTCTTTGATATGGATTATGCGAGAATATCGAAGAGAAGATGGAAAAGCCAGTGAGCGATATGGGAAGTTCTATGCAGAGAAGGATAGTAGTTATGTGGGATATTTTAGAAACGGAGAATTTGTCGTTAAACAAATTAACCGAGAAATCTCACATTCTCCAATCTCCCAAACAAAATAGTCTCTAACTTATAACATAATAGAAATGGCACAGAAATTTTCTTGTGCCATTTCTATGTCTATTCCACTATTAAGTCTTTATTAATAATTTCTCTAACACGCTCACGGATGTTATTCATCTTCCTCACCCAAGCCATTTGGTCGGTGGATTTGAGTTGTTCGGTCACACCTTCCTTTTCGGCAAGTTCTTTTACCAGCCGGAGAAAAAGTTGTTGTGCCTGCTCTTCGGTGTCGGCGAGGTGGGAATGGAGCTTGCCGGATGTGAGCAGATTGTAATACAGAACCTTGTGGTTATGCTTTAAGTATCGTAATCTGCGCTCTCCCCATATGCCAACAGGACGGACATCTTTTTCGGGCGGTGTCAGATTCGGCAGTAGATAATCGCCTTGTTTCGTGTATGTACCGCCGAATTGTTCAAATAATGTGTCAGTCATAGTAAAAACCTCCTTTGATACTTAAATTGTATCAAAAGAGGTTCTCTTTTTCGAATGTGCGATTTATGAATTTGCAAATTTTGCCCGTGCCAAAAATTACAGTGAACATTTCAAAATCTGCGCCACTTTTTACAGCGAACATAGCGAATATTCACTCTTATGTTTTTAATCCTCGTATCACTTGCCAACGAGGGAATTCTTGAAGCACCCGGATATGCCAATCGGATTTTCGGGTGATAGTGCGAAAGTATTTTGAACAGCAGAATTCTATCAAGTAGATTTTCGGAATGTGATTCATATTGTTTCTTTTGAAGGCTTTAAGATGACCGTTATTGCACCAATTATTGATAGATGTCGTGCCGTAACCGATTACTTTTGATATTTCGGTCGCAGTCAGCACATCGGGATACTGTGCAAACAGTTCCGTGTAATACAGCTTCATATTTTTAAGAGTCTGTTCGGGTACTTTGGCGCTCATTTTGACGGTATAGTTCCCCTTGTACCAACCTGCCGGTGCTGAATAGGATTCGGGAAATACTTTTCTCTTTTCAAGATATGTAATAACGTCAGCCTTTTTTATTTTGTAACAGCGAGTTTTCTTGCCCGTGTATTCGCACGGAATCTTTCCGCTTCGAAGCAGATACAAGGCCGTTGATTTACTGATGTGGCAGATTTGATAGAGTTGGTCTTTGGTAATAATATCGGGAATCGAATCCCAGTTGATTGCGGTTTCATTCATAGCAATACACCTCGTAAATATTTTAGTCGGTGCGGTTCTTTCCTGTGTATTGCCGTTGTTGATGTGTTTATTCTGTTCTTTCCGCAGTTCTTTCCAAAATAGTGCCTGTTCTTTCCAAAAACAGCGAAACTGCCGTTATTCGAACTTTCCTTATTTCTCGGGATTTCTGCGGTGCAACCGCCAAAAAAGCCTTAAATATCAAGCTTTTCGGCAAATACTAAGTCGCCCGAAACCGCCTTCAAAAATCGCTAAACAGCCATTAATCCATAAAACTCGAAATCAGTTAGGGAGCAATCCCCCGCGAGTTCGAATCTCGCCGTCTGCGCCAGTCAGACCTCGCAAGACTATAAATTGGTTTTGCGAGGCTTTTATTTTTTATAAAAGTTTAATGAATTAAATTATTCCGGTTGATTACGCCGTAATAATATAGGAAATAAGTTATTTTTGCTGCCATAATAGTTGTATATTTAAAACTTTTGTGCAAACGATAGTATAAAATAAATTTGTTTTATACCAGGAGTTATTATGTATCCTAAAAAAATATACTACGAACCACAGGCACTTGATTACGAGCTGGGAAAAAGGCTGAAAGAAAAATATTCTGATGTTGAGTGGATTCCTATTAAGAGCCATAACAATATTGAGGAACTGAGAAATAAATGTAACGCTGATTTTGTCGAGATGAAAAAATACTTGATTATTGGTATTAGAAAGACTCACAAATATGTGGAAAATCAAAAGGTTTCTGACTATCTTGTACCCTTTTCATCATCGGGCTGCAGTGCTATGTGTTTGTACTGCTATCTGGTTTGCAACTATAATAAATGCTCGTATTTACGTTTGTATATGAATGTTGATTATATGTTGGATAAATTGATAGAGAGATCTCATAAAACAGATACGGTTTGTACGTTTGAAATCGGCAGCAACAGCGATTTGATTCTGGAAAACGAAATCACAGGAAATCTTGTAAAGACAATTGAGAAGTTTGCAGAGTACGGACGGGGATACATTACCTTCCCGACAAAATTCAGTATGGTTGACGATCTTCTTTCTCTTGATCATAAGGGCAAAACTATTTTCAGAATGAGCGTAAACCCTGAATTTATAATAAAAAAGGTCGAGATAGGAACTTCTCCGCTGAATGATAGAATCGAAGCGATAAACAAAATGTGCGAAGCTGGCTACAAGGTAGGTCTGCTTATTGCTCCAGTTATATTTGTTGACGATTGGAAAAAGCTATATACAGAGCTGTTAGATACACTTTCAAAACGCCTTACTGAAAAAGTAAAAAGAGAAATGTTTATAGAAGTTATATTTATGACCTACAGTTATGTTCAAAATGCAATTAACAGTCAGGCTTTTCCCAATGCTTTGAAGATATACAATAAAGAGCTTATGACAGGAAGGGGAAGAGGTAAGTATTGTTATAAGCAGGAGTACCGTGACAAAGCAGAAATATTTTTAAGAGAAGAAATCAAAAAGAGGTTTGACGGTACTGAAATAGTATATGTAGTTTGAAGCAGATGGTAGCTGTAAGGCAAAGAATAAGATGCAATATTAGAGAATTGTTTTAAGATTAGCCAAAATATATATTGACTTATTTGAAAAAAATACTATAATTAAATTAGACAAGCATATGTCGCAATCTGATAAATAATCAGAAATATACAACAAGGAGTGTTTAATTATGGATAGTAAAGTATCAAAGCTTATTAACGAACAGGTAAACAAGGAGTTTTATTCAGCTTATTTGTATCTGGATTTTGCAAATTATTTTGCTTCAGTAGGTCTTGACGGATTTGAAAACTGGTACAAGGTTCAGGCTCAGGAGGAAATGGATCACGCAATGCTCTTTTATCAGTATCTCCACAACAACGGCGAAAAGGTAACTCTTGAGGCTATTGCAAAGCCGGATATTGAGCTTAAGGAAAATATTGATCCTTTGAAGGCAGGCCTTGAGCACGAAAAGTATGTAACATCACTTATCCACAATATCTATGAGGCGGCTTTTTCAGTTAAGGATTTCCGCACTATGCAGTTGCTGGACTGGTTTGTTAAAGAGCAGGGCGAGGAAGAAAAGAACGCTGACGATATGGTTACAAAGTTTGAGCTGTTCGGCTCTGACCCTAAGGGGCTTTATATGCTTAATAGCGAGCTTGCTGCAAGAGTACATTCTTCTCCATCACTTCAGCTGTAAGAATAGTATCAAATTCAATTCAATTTAGTTAAATTTAACTAACGGAGGAATAAGAATGGAAAGTAGAATGAGTGAAATATCAGCTCGTCATAATAAGCATATCAAAATCGGATATATTCCGGGGCATTTTGCAACAAACCATTCGCATGTTAATAATTATATGGATATGACAAGGCTGAAAACTCAGCACAAGATGGCTAAAGAAACGGCTAAGGAGCTATCCACAAAGCTAATGTCTGTTCACATAGACACGATAATTTGTCTAGAGGGAACAGAGATGATTGGTGCATTTCTGGCAAGCGAATTATCAAACGGCGGAATGAATGTAGGAACTGATATAAATGTTTTGACACCTGAGCTTAACGCAAACAATCAGATGGTATTCAGAGACAACACTCAGAAAGCCGTTTGGGGAAAGAACATAATGCTTTTGATTTCATCAGTTTCAACGGGAAAAACAATTAACAGAATGGTTGAGTGTCTGCAATACTATAACGGACATTTAACTGCTATCTCATCTATCTTTTCAGCAAGAAAGGAAAGCCACGGCTTTGAGATAAATTGCATTTTCTCAGCAAATGATGTGCCGAATTATGATACTTATCCGGCGGGTGATTGTCCGTTGTGCAAAGTAGGCCGGAAGGTTGACGCTATTATCAACAGCTTCGGATATTCAAAGATTTAGTTTCAGAAAATCAGACAAAATTAAAGAGCAAGGCTTAGATTAAAGATCCCAAGCTTTGCTCTTTTTGTTATGTTTAATTTAAATATGATGAGATATTATTTAGCACCGTATTTTTCAATATAAGCTACAATATCATCAAGATATTCTTTTCCGCCAATTATGCCTTTTTTTATACATTCTATAATATCGTATATGTTTACAATCGAATATACGGGAATGCCGAAGTCATCTGCGGTTTGCTGTACTGCGGATTTCTCACCTGTACCCTTTTCCATTCTATCGACCGAAATAAACATAGCTGTAACATTTATATCAGCCTGAGCCTTTAACTTAGGAAGCGTCTCACGAAGTGCCTTGCCAGAGGTCATAACGTCCTCAATATAGATAACCTTCTCGCCGTCCTCGAGATTTTTTCCTACGAACATTCCGCCCTCTCCGTGATCCTTGACTTCCTTTCTGTCAAAGCAGTAGTTGGCGTTGATTCCGAAGTCGTTTGAAAGAGCAATAGCAGTTGAACAAGCAAGAGGCATTCCCTTATATGCAGGACCAAACAGGGTATCAAATTCAACATCATGCTCTTTGATACACTGAGCATAATAGTGTCCCAGTTTAACAAGCTGATCTCCTGTGCAATAGCTTCCTGCATTTAAAAAGTAAGGGGCTTTGCGTCCGCTTTTTAGGGTAAACTCGCCGAACTTTAAAACTCCGCTGTCCTCCATAAATTTTATAAATTCTTCTTTGTAGGTCATCATTTTCAGTCCTTTTACAATATTTTATGTTAATATTTTATCATAAGAAAAAATCACTGTCAACCGGCGAGCCGACGGTGGCCCTCCACCTTTGAAAAGTTTGATATAAAACTTAGTTTGCAAAACTACGGGTTGAAATAAGTTTAAAAGGAAATCATTCAAACAATATATGCTATTCTTTATATTATTCGACTTTCTCATCTTCTGCTTCAGGTATTTCAGGTTTGATTGTAACAAAGATTCTTTCAAGCTTCTGGTCGTTTACCTCAATAGCTTTAAGAGTAAAGTTGCCTATCTGAGCGGTGTTTCCATATTCGGGAACCCTGTTAAGAGCGTCCATAAACCAGCCGCCGACCGAAGTGCAGTCGCTGTCGATTGTGTCATCGGGAAGCTCAAGCCTGTCCAGAAAATCATTTATCGACAAATCAGCAGATACCTCATAGCTATTTTGTGAAAGCTGAATGAACGAGGTGTCCTCCTCATCGCTCTCGTCGTATATTTCGCCGACAAGCTCTTCAATAATATCTTCAAGGGTGACAATACCCTTAGTGCCGCCATATTCATCAATAACAACAGCCATATGGACCTTTTGCTTTTGCATAAGGTTTAATGTGACGGATATTTTCTGATGCTCAGGAATATAAATAGGCTTTTTCAGAACAGATTTAATATCCTGTGTGTTATCGGGTGCGTTGTTAAAGTAAATTCCAAAGAAATCGCTTTGATGAAGAATACCTATAATATTATCCATAGAATCTTTGTAGATTGGAAATCGTGAGTATTGTGTTTCTAAAAACTCGTCTCTTATGCTGTCAAAAGAGCTTTCTATATCAATTGCTGTGACATTAACTCGGGGAATAAGAATCTCATTGATTGTTATTTCATCAAAATCAAGGGCCGAGCGAACAAGATCAGATTCCTGTTCCTCTAAAACTCCCTCATCCTCGATTTCATCAATAATATATTTGAGCTCCTCTTCAGTAACAGACGGCTCTTCTTTTTTTGTGCCAAAAAGTCCTGTGATACCGTTTTTAAGCTTTGAGATAAGGAATATCAAGGGCTTGAGAACGGTCATAATCGCACTTAGTATAGGTGCCATAAACAGCGACATCTTTTCTGCATTCTCGCTTGCTAAGCTTTTGGGAATTATTTCACCGAATAAGAGCACTAAAACGGTCATAACAAGCGTTGCCATACCAACGCTTCCTGCGCCGAAATACTTTGTGAACAGGACTGTTGCAAGTGATGCTGATAATATATTGACTACATTATTTCCTATCAGAATGGCTGTAAGTGCCTTGTCGAAGTTGTCAATGATATTAAGTGCTAATTTAGCCCTTTTTGCTTTTTTGGTTTTGTCATCTGCATATGACTTTATTCTTATTCTGTTTACTGACGCAAAGGCTGTTTCTGTTGACGAGAATACAGCGGATAAAGCTACCAGTATAATGATAATTGCAATATACATTTTTCGTCCTCTCGATTTTTAGCAATTCTTTTTTCGGCCTATAAATATTATGATTTAGTATAGCATATTTATTTCATAAATGCAATTATTGGGTTTTGTCTTGACTGGTTATATATTTTATTGTATAATTGTTAAACGATTAAAGAGATATTAAGTGTTTGGGAGAATTAAAATGGCTAAGTCAGACAAGAGCGAAAAAGAAAAATCGCCTGACATATTTGATAGAATAATGCATACTAGACCGTTTTCAGTGTTCGAGGGGTTTTATATCAAAAACAAGTCAGTGCTTTTATACCTGTTTTTCGGCGGCCTTACAACCTTGGTAAGTATTCTTACCTTCTGGCTTGCTGAACTATTGATTAGGACTGATTTTAATATCTCGGTCTTTGGAAGTGTTTACAGCACTAAAGTTGTGCTGACCAACGCAATATCGTGGATTTGTGCGGTTTTATTTGCTTTTTTCACAAATAGAATATGGGTTTTTAATTCTCCGACAGATAGCTTGGGAGGATTTTTCAGGCAAATGTTCGCCTTTTTCGGAGGAAGATTTGCAACCTTTCTTATGGAAACAGCAATACTTGTAGTGTTTGTATCAGTGCTTAACTTTAATGAGCTGATTATTAAAATTATTGCACAGTTTGCAGTGCTTGTATCAAACTATATAATAAGCAAGCTTATAGTTTTCAGAAAAAGACGATAGCAGAGTTATTAAATATTTTTAACAGTGAAAATTATGGAAGGTGATTAAAATACTTAATACTTTAATTGATGTTTTTTTAGATGCACTAAAAGATACATTATTTATGATACCCTTTTTATTCGGCGTTTATATACTAATAGAATATATGGAGCACGCTTCATCAAATAAAATTGAAAAGGCTTTCAAAAAGATGGGGCCATTCGGACCGATTGGCGGAGGGATAGCAGGCTCAATTCCCCAATGCGGAATTTCGGCGGCCGCAGCTAATCTTTATTCAGGAAAAGTAATTTCTCTAGGCACAATCATTGCGGTGTTTATTGCAACAAGCGATGAGGCAATTCCTATGATGATAGCTAACCCCGAAAAAATTTCGGTACTCTGGAAGTTTATTATCATAAAAATAGCGGTTGCAGCTGTGGCAGGAATTTTGGTAGATATAATCTATAAGCTTTTTATAAGAAATAAATCGGTGAATAAAGAGGATCATATTCATGAGCTATGCGAACACTGCGGCTGCGACGAGCACGGGATTTTATATTCAGCATTCAAGCATACTGTTAATATAGCTTTATTTGTATTTGTGATTACACTTTTGCTTAATGCCGCAATCACCTTTGTCGGTGTGGATATAATTGCGGGGGTAATGATGAGCAACAACTTCTTTCAGCCCTTTGTTTCAGCGCTTGTAGGCTTTATACCGAATTGTGCGGCGTCAGTTATAATCACTCAGCTATATCTCGAGGACGGGATACTGTCATTTGGCTCGGCGATAGCAGGGCTTTGCACTACTACAGGGCTGGGATTGCTGGTTCTGTTCAAAACAAACAGAAAGCACACCAAGCAAAACCTTTTGATATGCGGAATTTTATATGCAGTGGCTGTGCTGACAGGCGTTATTATCAATGCTGTGGGTTAAGAAAATAAAATTTGTTATATAAAAAGAGCAGAGGCTTTAATCAGCTTCTGCTTTTCTTATAAATAAAAACGGAACGACTGCGTTCCGTTAAATAGAAATTACATTATTCCACATTCATCATAATCCTGCCATTTTTCATTATAAGCCTTGTTGCTCATGAGCTTATATACAAAATATACCGATGAAGCGGCAATGATAACAAGTGCACTTAATATAATCCAGAATCCTCTGCCGTCTGTTTTGCTGCCCATAAAAATACCAACCTTTCTTTTGCTTTATTGTTGTCCTTTTCATAAACAAAATCTAATATATTTCTCTATGTATTTTATTTGTTTCTAAAGACATTATACACGAATTTTTACAACCTGTCAACACAGTTATTATAATACTGTTGATAAATTATTTATAAGAGAATATTTTAATTTAATTACAACCAAAAAGGTAAAAGACCTGAAGATGTTTCCTCAGGTCTTTTTTACACATTAACTGTTCTTTAGTTGCAGCCACAACCGTTGTTGCCAAAGCCGTTATTGCCGCAGCAGAATAAGATAAGGATTAAAACGATAATCCATGTGCAGTTTGAGCATCCCATGATACGCACTCCTTTTCAATGTATAAAATTTTATAAAGCATTCTTCAAGCAAGGTTGCCAGGCAGCCATTTAGCAGAAGTAGATTATTCGGTCTTTCTGCCGAATAACTTTGCTTTATAATACAGTGTATGGTATTTTCAAAAAAGTGTTACAGACAAATATATGATGCATAAAATATATAAAGAATAATTTTAACGCTTTTGCCAAAACTTATAAAAAACAGAGTTTTATCTTATGTAAATCGGATTATCTTCAAATAACTATACCAAAAAGGAGATCGTCATATGAACAATTATAATCACGAGGAACTGACTAAAAAATGCAAAGAAATATTAGACGACGCTAAATCTATCGCAGGAAGATTAGGACACACCTATGTCGGAAGTGAGCATATCTTATTGTCTTTTCTGGAAAACGGAAGCTGTACCGCATCAATTGTGCTTATAAGAAATGGTGTAAACAAAAGCGAAGTATATGATAAACTGGAGGAGTTAGTAGGAATAGGAACCCCATGCAGGCTTGAAGACTATGAGGACCTAATGACTCCGACTGCAAAGAAAATAGTAAACGGAGCACTTTCTTTATCTAAAAGTCTGGGTTCAAAGCAGTGCGGAACAGAGCATCTTCTGATGCTTATGCTGAGGCAGGGGGGCTCTCAGGCTATGCAGATTTTAGAGGAGCTTGAAATTCCTATCTCAAAGCTGTATAACGATTGCTCTACAATAGGAAAATCTGATATAGCTTTCTTTAAACAAAACACCGAAAAGCTGAAATATCTTTCAAAGTATGGAAGAGAGCTTACCAATAAAGAGGCTTCTGACAGCTTTGATCCGGTCTTGGAGCGTGATAATGAGATAAATCAGGTTATCGCAATTCTCTCAAGAAGACAAAAAAATAATCCCTGCCTTGTCGGAGAAGCAGGCGTTGGAAAAACTGCGATAGTAGAGGCATTGGCACAAAGAATTTATAAAAAAGAGGTGCCGTCAGCTTTGCAGGGTAAGAGAATTTTTACTCTAGATATCACTGAGCTTTTGGCAGGAGCAAAATACAGAGGAGATTTTGAAGAGCGTTTGAAATCCTGCATCAAAGAGGCAAAACGCTCAAGTGGTATTATTCTTTTCATTGACGAAATTCACAACATCATCGGAGCAGGTGCCGCAGAGGGTGCAATAGACGCCGCAAATATTCTAAAGCCTGCTCTTGCAAGAGGGGAAATAAGCGTCATAGGCGCTACTACATTTGACGAATACAGAACACATATAGAAAAGGATTCTGCATTAGAGCGGCGGTTCCAGACGGTCAAAGTTGATGAGCCTGATGAAAAAACCACTATAAAAATACTAAAAGGGATAATTCCAAAGTATGAGGAGTTTCACGGACTAAAAATTACCGATGAGGCGATTTCTGAGGCAGTAAAGCTATCGGGACGATATCTGACAGACAGACATTTTCCAGACAAGGCTATTGACCTTATAGACGAGGCCTGTGCGTATGTTCATCTGGAGCATAGTGAAAGCGATGATTTCAGCGGCGGTGAGATGTATGAAGTCTTTAACGATTATGTTCTGGGGAAAATCAGCAAAGATGATTATCTTGACAAGCTATCGCAGTCATATAGCAATTCACTAAGTGATGACACAAAAAGGCTTTTGAAAATTGATATAGATAAGCGTATCTCAAATATCGTATCAATACCTTTGGAAGCGATAAAAAAGAGCGAGAGATTAAAACTTTGCTCACTCAAAGAAAACCTATCTAACAAAATTATCGGGCAGAACCGTGCCATTGAGGCAGTTTCCTTTGCGATAAAACGAGGAAGAGTAGGGCTTAAGGACGCATCTAAACCAATAGGCTCGTTTGTGTTTTTGGGTTCAAGCGGAGTGGGAAAAACTGCACTGGCTAAAGAGCTTGCCAATGAAATCTTTGGCGGAGAAAACAATATGATAAGGCTTGATATGTCTGAATTTATGGAAAAGCACAGCGTATCGAAAATTATCGGCTCACCTCCCGGATATGTGGGCTTTGACAGCCCGAATGGAAGTATGCTAACCGAAAGAGTGAGAAGAAATCCGTATTCGCTTGTTTTATTTGATGAGATAGAGAAGGCTCACCCTGATATACTCAATCTGCTTTTACAAATTCTCGAGGACGGTTTTTTGACCGACTCTAAGGGTCGGAAGGTTTCCTTTAAGAACACAATTATAATTATGACATCTAATATCGGAGCGAGAAAAATTATTAAAGATAGCTCTCTTGGATTTTCTCAGACGGTCAGAACAAACAGCTTTAACGATAAAGAAGTGAAAGCGGAGCTGAAAAAGATCTTTTCGCCTGAGCTTCTAAACCGCATTGATGAAATAATTACCTTTGATATGCTTACCGATGAGAATCTGATTGAAATTGCAGGGCTTGAGTTGAAAAAACTAGCTGAGAGGTGCAAGGCTCTTGGAATTAAGCTTTCGTATACCAAAGATGTTGCTAAAAAACTCAGTCGTGACGGACATTCAAATGAATACGGTGCAAGAGAAATATCACGAATTATCAGACGAAATATAGAAAATCTTATTACAGACGAATTTCTTTCAACGATCGAATGTAAGTCGCTCAGGATTTCCGTCGCTAATGATAGCTTTAAGATTGAGAACGAGAGCAGATTAAGGCTGAATGCGTAAAAATTATCATTAAAGAAAAATACCACTCTGAGTAATCAGGGTGGTTGTTTAATTATATATCTAGTCTGATACCGATCTTAACAGTTATGTTTGGTAAAATTAACAATTTCAAATAACGCCTTAATCGTGCATAATTTTTTATACTGAGGAAATAATAGTTTCAAATATCTTTAAAAGGGAGAAAACTATTATGAGTTCAAAATTAAGCAAACGAGCTATTGCTCGTATAGTAACATTCGCAACAGCTATTTTACTTCTGCTGTTTGCAATCATATTGGTATTCGGAATTAGAGCGAAAAAAGCAGAGTTAGCTCTTGAGTACAATTATTTAAAGGCGATTGAGGATTTGTCAATATCGGCAGAAAACATCAACACATCACTTCAAAAGGGATTGTATTCGGGAACAGCAAATACTTTATCGTCTATCTCGACTGATTTACTCTTGGATTCCGCAGCTGCAAAGACTTGCTTGTCACAGCTTACAGTGTCGGAAGAAAGCCTATCCGGTGCAAACAAATTCTTGTCACAGGTAGGAAACTATGCTTCAAGTTTGTGCAAAAAGCTTGAAAGAGGCGAAAAGATCACCGACGAGGAATATGATACCTTAGAAAAGCTTTGCGACTATTCAGAGGAGCTTAAAAACAAGCTTTGGGAAATTGAACAGAGCATTAGAGGAAACGGGGATGAGCTTTCATACAAAACTGTTTCAAAGCTAAGCGAGATATCTGAGGAGGAAATGAAAAAGGGCAGCGGATCCGTACAAGCAGGACTGAACTTAGGCGACATCGGAGAAAAAACAGGGGAGTATCCAACTCTTATCTATGACGGACCTTTCTCTGACCATATTCTTGATAAAAAACCTGAGATGGTTCAAAATCAAAATGAAGTAACCGAGGCAAAGGCTAAAAAGCGAGCCGGAGAGGTATCAATTGCACAAGAGAAAAACCTGAAGCTAGTAAATAGCGAGGACGGAAAAATGCCATCATATATTTTTGAATGTAATGTAGACGGAGTAAAGACATCTGTTTCGATTACGAAAAACGGCGGATATTGTTCATATATGATAAGAAATCGTAATGTAGAGGAAAACAATATCACAAATGAAGAGGCAGTAAACTATGCAAAGAGCTATCTTGACGAGCTTGGAATATACAATATGCAGTCGACTTATTATGAAACATCAGGAAAGGTTTGCACAGTAAACTTTGCATGCAGAGAAGACGATGTTCTTTGCTATACCGATCTTATAAAGGTCAAGGTTGCAATGGATAACGGGGAAATTCTCGGCTTTGACGCAAGAGGATATTTAACAAATCATAAGACAAGAGATTTTGCCGAACCTAAGATAACTGAAGAACAGGCAAGAAAAACTGTATCAAATCGCTTGAGCATACAAGAGGTGCAAAAGGTAATAATCCCATCTGATGGTGAGATCGAGAAATTGTGTTACGAAATGAAGTGCAAGACAAAGGACGATAAAACCGTTTTGGTTTATATCAATTGTGAGACAGGTGACGAAGAGCAGATTCTGCTTCTTGTAGAATCCGAAACAGGAACTCTTACCGTGTAAATTTTAGCATATCTGTTTTTGAAAGGAACAAGGTTTATGAAAATAAAGGATATAGACGGTATAGAGATATTGGATTCAAGAGGAAATCCTACCGTTAAAGCCATTGTCACATTAGAGGACGGAACTGAGGCTACTGCCAGCGTTCCGTCCGGTGCTTCAACGGGTAGCTTTGAGGCATATGAGCTTCGTGACGGAAACGATGAAAGATATTTTGGCAAGGGTGTTGTCAAGGCTATTTCAAACATAACTGATGTTATCAAGCCTGCGCTTATTACCAAAGGGGATTTAGACCAGAAGGAGCTTGACAGCACACTAAAGGCTATTGACGGAACACCAAACCTTAAAGCCTTGGGCGCAAATGCAGTGCTGGCAGTATCGTTAGCCTTTGCCCGTGCTTGTGCAAAAGCTAAGAAAACCCCGCTTTATAAATCACTCAGCCTTGATGATGAAAAGATACTACCCATTCCAATGCTAAATATTTTAAACGGCGGTGCACACTCAAGCAATAATATTGATATACAGGAATTTATGATTATGCCGCTTGGTTTTTCGCATTTCAGCGAGGGATTAAGAGCATCCTGCGAGGTCTATCACACCTTAGGGAAAATCCTCAGAGAAAGAGGCTTGTCAACAGGAGTAGGCGACGAGGGGGGATTTGCCCCGAATATCGAAAGCGACGAGGAGGCTCTGGACCTAATACTTGAAGCTGTTTTCAAAGCAGGCTTTGATGATAAAAAATTCAAGCTTGCTCTTGACATTGCCGCAACAGAGTGGGTATACGACGGAGGTTATAAGCTTCCCAAGAGAGGGAAAACGCTTGACACAAACGGTATGATTGACTATATCAAGGAGCTTTGCAAGAGCTATCCTATCCGTTCAGTTGAAGATCCATTGGGTGAAAGCGATTTTGTCGGATTTGAAAAGCTGACAAAAGAAATAGGCGACAAGGTCCAGATTGTCGGAGACGATTTGTTTGTCACCAACCCTGATAGGCTCGAAAAGGGAATCTCACACAGTGCCGCCAATGCAATACTGATAAAGGTCAACCAGATAGGAACATTAAGCGATGCTATAAAGGCAATAAGGCTTGCGTATGACAACGGATATAATACTATCATTTCTCACCGTAGCGGAGAAACTTCAGACAGCTTTATTGCAGATTTAGCAGTTGGGCTTTCGGCAGGGCAGATAAAAACAGGAGCACCCTGCAGAAGCGAGAGATGTGAAAAATACAACAGACTTCTGGAGATTGAAAAAGAGCTAGGACCTGATGCAAGATACGGAAGAATGTATTAAAAAGCCCATGCAAGAGAGGATAGTCCCTTAAAAGTTTTTATTTATACAATAAAAAGTAGACACATTTTAGTGCCTACTTTTTTAGTTTCGATAAAGTTTTTGTTTGCTATTCATTTTCGTCAGGGTAACTCTCAAGCTCATAGTTTGCCGGAGATATTTCACCTGATTTTAATTGTGCCTTTAAAGCCTTTTTCTCCGCTTTTTTCTCTGTTTTTTTCTTTCTGCGTTCTTCTTCATAAGCGAAATATGGCTCAAAGCTTTTTGGCTTGCGTGTTTTCACAAAAATACTAATCAATATCAACGCCACAAGACCAGCTATTGAAATTATAGTACCTGCTATAAAACCGGGAGGCGTATATTTAAGTTCAACAGTATGCTTGCCTTTATCTAACTTCACACCAAGCACTGCACCGCAAAGCTTGGTGGTTTCAGCCTTTTTGCCGTCGACATAAGCAGTCCAGCCCTCAGCAGGGATAGCTGTATACATATATCCGTCAGTTGAAGCGTCAATTTCACCCTTGAAGTAGGTATCGCTATGCTCAGTGATATCATAAGTTCCATTTGATTTAAGCTTGTTTAGTCCCTCTTGAAGAAGATCGTCATTGATTTGATATACAAGACAGCTAAGCTGTCCATTTTCTGTAAGTGGTTCTTTTGACGTTGCTGAGATTGTTATAGTATCTCCTGCTTTTGCATATCCTGCCGGAAAGACATATTCAAGATCGTCCTCAACGGTGTAATAATAAGTATTATCATCAGAGCTTACCTTTGTGTCGACACTCTCGAAATAAGGACTGTCAAAGAAACAGTAATACATAGAATCCTCCGGAGCTATATAATTGAATTTCAGGGTTGAGTTTTCATCACTGCTATCGGTGTCAACAAGTGAAACCTCAGTGATAATTGTTCCAAAGCCCTCAATAGCAAGACCGCTTTCTTTGATAGCGTCAGTTATCTCAACAGAAAATTCATAAGGTTCGTCAGCTACAAAGCTTTCATCAACACCGTTTAAATCATCAGGATCTGATGGTGCATAGAAAAACAGTTCAGAGCCGTCCTCCCAGATATCAGCGTCACTCTGATATTTAAAGGTTATCTTAATTTCCTTGTCGTCAAGCTCGTCGGTTATTTCATCGTCCTTACTCAGACCAATAGACTTTTTAAGATCTTCTATGGTCAGATAATAATATGAATTTGCCTTTACTCCGTCAACCTTTTCATCAGAATCGTTAAGAGCCATTTTGCCGGAGAAAATCTTATTTTCTTCGGCAGCAGTATAGTCATACAAGCCTGTCATATTATCATCACTTGTAATAGTAGCGTTTTTACTCTCGCTCTTTGTCATTGAAACATAGGTGTACAAATAATCATCAATGCCCGTTATATTTTTGAATAATTCATTTAAATAATAAACAGGGTTATTAGGGTTACTCAAATCAAAATTCTTCATACTCTTATCAACAACAAAGCCAAATGGCAGATATGCCGTGTTTTCATATAGCTTTGCGTCGCCTGCCGAAGCGATTTCCTTTAAATAAGTATCTGAGTTATCACCTGTTTTTGAAATAACATATTTAAGGTTAAGAAGTGCATTAGTAAACGGACTTGTAACACCGTAATAATATCTGTTTCCCCGTGGTTGAGATACTATTCCTAGGTTTTCCATATAGTCTGCAACCGACACATCAGACATTGAGCTGAACTGCGAGATACCGTAATATTTATAAAGACAAGGATCGTTTATCGTGTACCATTTAGACATTTCTGTACGGTAAAAGTCATCACTCTCAGGATTTGATTTTTCGAGCAATTCCTGAACCTCGTTGTTGCTGTCATAATATGTGCTGTAAGTTGAATAGCCTACCTCTTTAACGCCGTTGCGGGCAGAGGCATACATCTCAATAGACATAGGAATAATCATCAGAAAGGCTATTGTTTTTGTGTTTATATATTTGAATTTTATCATCAAAATAGTTATAAGTGCAAGATATGCAAGAGCCAGAGCAATGTTATTCATAATAACTTTGTTTGAAACATCGCTTGTAAGCTTACCTAATACAATTATTCCTGCGGCTGCGACAACAGCACCGATAATGTGAAGCAGTGAGATTTTCTCAAGCTGAGTGAACGCACGATATGCAACAATCAAAAGAACAAATGCAAATATAAATGAAAATCTGAAAGGTATCTGGTTTGTGAAATGGAAGCCGTGCCAGATATAGTCTAAGATATTGGTGTTACAGCTAAAGACCAAAAATGTCAAAAAAATCAGTACAACGATTTTTTCTCTTATTGCAATTTTTTTGGATAATGCGTGAACGCCTATCATAATAACAGCCAGAAGTGAGCAGTATAAATTCGGCAGTCCCTCAAGGTGAGTAGGTGCCTGAAAAGCAAGAAGATTTGCAAGCACATTCTTGAAATTATCATAGAAGGTCAGAGTATTCGGGAAATCCGCATTTCCGCTTGAATAGGTTGTTCTTAGTGCAAGATATGCAGGCAGAACCAGAATAGCGGTCAGTGCAATTCCTATAACCGAGAAAAGCAGAATCTGCCAGAGTCTTTTTAAGATGGTTTTTATACCAATCTTTGAACTGATAACCTCTGCGATAAAATAAAGAGCAACAAATACGCAAAGGAAAAATCCGATATAGAAGTTAGACAAAAATGCAACTGACAGAGATATTGTATAAAGCTTGAACTTTCCGTCCTTGATAAGATAGTGAACACCAAGTGCGACAAGCGGCATAAGGGCAACAGTATCAAGCCACATTATATTCCAGTAATATCCCATCAGATATGCACATAAAGCATAAGGAATGGCAAACAAAACGATAGAAAAGTCGTTTCTCTTAAATACAGATTTTAAGAACATTCCCATAAAAAGACCTGCACAGCCTATTTTGATACATACAAACAAGGCTAAGAAATCACGCAGATAAGCCTCCGGAATAAGTAATGCAAGGAAGTTAAGCGGACTGGCGGTATAATACGACATTATACCGAGAAAGTTTTGTCCCCAGCCGGAGTGAAGTGAATACAACAAAGACCCTCCGTTTTGAAGCTTGTCCTGCAGTTCGGAAATAAAGGGGAAATACTGATGCCAGAAGTCAATAACAAGAATTTGCTTATCGCCGGCAGGATGCATATCCGCCTTGATAAAGACAATCAGCATAACTAAAAACGGTATTATAAATGAAAGCACTACAAACAGGTGTCTGATAATAAACTGAATCGCTTTTGAATTATAAAACCTGTATAATAGAGAATTGTCCCCGAGCAGAGATGTTTCTTTGTCGTTATAGACATTTTGTTTTTGCTTTATGGTATTATCGGTTTTCCTTTTAGACATTGTTAAACCTCGTTTCATTTTAATATATTCATAAGCTATTTTATCACATTATTATATAAAAGTAAATAAAAAGAATAAAAGTTTCAAAAATAAAAGGTTAAGCTCAAACAGAACTTAACCTTTCTGGGTGTAGATAAAGCCTTTTTAGGGGCAGCCCTCTCTTGCAGGGCTTAACCTGAAAATGCATAGCATTTTCAGCTAAAAAATAGACTAACGTCTATTTGCCCATTTCAAAACAGTCCACTGGACTATTTTTTTAGCTAAAACTGCGAAGCAGTTTTAGGTTACACCCTTGTGCGGAACGCACTCCGTAAAGCATTTCGCTGACTGCGGTCAGCGACAGGGCTCTGCCTTTGACCCGCAAGCCTTTTGAAAAAGGCTTGACCGAAAACTTTTAGTTTATTACGCAAAACCTTTTTCGACAGGCTGAAAGGTTAAGCTCAAACAGAACTTAACCTTTATTACTTTAACAAATTTTTATTTTTTATAGTAAGTATTCAGTACAATCACACCGTGTTCTTTTTAGTATTCTTCAATAAGGTTACGAATTAAAAGCAAAATCTGACTGTGTATTTAATGTTTTTAATAAGAGAAAAAGTTTCGGGTTTGTCAATTATTTTCAACCATTGAAAAAAGTATTATTGTGTAGTAAAATGTAAAAAGAAAAACCCGAGAGGAGAATAAAAAATGACAAGAAAGGAAAAGGCATTGCTGATTTGCGATGAACTTGAAAAGCTTTATCCTGACGCTATCTGCTCGCTTGTATATGAAAAGCCTCACGAGCTTATGATTGCAGGACGGCTTTCTGCTCAGTGTACTGACGCAAGGGTGAATATTGTCACAAAAGAACTCTTTGTTAAATATAAAAGTATAGATGATTTTGCAAATGCAGATTTAAGTGATATTGAGCGTATTGTAAAGCCCTGCGGACTTTTTAAAACCAAAGCTAAATCAATAGTTGAGATGTGCAGACAAATAAGAGATAACTTTGGCGGAGAGATTCCCCGGACAATAGAGGAGCTAACCAAGCTATCGGGAATAGGCAGAAAGACCGCAAACCTTATTATGGGCGATGTTTTTAATGAGCCTGCGATAGTAACTGACACCCACTGTATAAGAATATGTGGACGGTTAGGGCTTACTAAAAACAAAGAGCCCAAAAAGGTCGAGGAGGATTTAAAAAAGATTATCCCTCCTGAAAGGGGCTCTGACTTTTGCCACAGACTTGTTTTATTTGGCAGAGATACCTGTAAAGCAAGAGGAGAAAGGTGCGGAGAGTGCGGTATTTCACACTTGTGTAGTTATTACAAGAAAAACAAAAATTAAAAAGAAAAACCCGCCTGATTATTTTTCAGACGGGTAATTTTCTATTTGCTTTATCCCTCCGGGCTTTCGTCGTCTTCGGTCGTTTCAGTTATATCTACATCAACAACATCCGATTCTTTTTTTGATGTAAAGATTTCTTTTAGTTCGTGTCCGAATTTTAAGAAAGCTTTTCCAACCAAAGGAGCTTTTTCCTTTGTGTATTTTGCTCCTGACTTTGCCCCTTGAACGATTGCCTCACCTGTTTTTTCAGCAATTTCAGCAATTTTATCTTTGTCAACGCTCATAATTATGCCTCCGTTTCAATTTCTTTACTATAATTATATAATATATATTTACTCTTGTCAATGAATTTATTTATTTGTTTTTTCTCGACTAAAAATGCTATATTTTACATTTATGTGTATGTGCTAAAATGATATGACCCAATAAAAAAGAGAAGTAACTTCAAAATATGGTATAATGAAAATGCTAAAAAC
>CANQJW010000009.1 GCA_947624345.1 uncultured Clostridia bacterium
CAAGATTGTTTTCAAGAAGCTAAAGAGCAAGAAGAAATACTTTGTTCGGGTGAGGGCATACACGACTTACAAGGACGCAAAGGGCAAGACGCAGAAGGTGTATGGTAAGTGGGTTAAGTTTAAGAAGAAGGTTAAGGTTAAGTAAAAAAGAAAGAGCGTACGGGGAAAACCTGTACGCTTTTATTATTACTACGGCTTATCGGACTTGATTTTTCATAGTAAATATGCTACAATGCTTATATCTATACTGCGATAGTATTGCTTATTTAAGAATTCGGATTTTGGAACATTTATTTGAGAATAAGGAGCATATATATAGAATGAGAATAATCGGTATCGATCCCGGATATGCGATAGTAGGCTTCGGGGTGTTAGACTATATAGGGAATGACTTTCGTACTATTGATTTTGGGGCGATAACGACAAATGCAAATACACCATTTGAGCTTAGGCTTAAGACTATCTACGACGATATGTGCGAGGTTCTGGATAAATATAAGCCTGACGAAATGGGGATTGAAAAGCTGTTTTTCAACACTAACCAAAAAACAGGAATTGATGTTGCTCAAGCGAGGGGAGTTATACTTCTTTCGGCTATCGAACGGGGAATAAAAATCTGTGAATATACACCGCTACAGGTTAAGCAGGCGCTAGTCGGATATGGAAGAGCCGAGAAAAAGCAGGTTCAGGAGCTTACACGCTCTATTTTAAAGCTAAAGGAAGTTCCAAAGCCGGACGATACGGCTGACGCATTGGCTTTGGCTATAACGCACGGACATTCATCTAATTCTAATTTGATATACGGGGATTTGAGATAATATGATTTACAGCGTAAGAGGAAAGCTTATTCACTGCAATCAGGATATTGCAGTCATAGAATGTGGAGGAGTTGGATATGCATGTAATACAACTCTTTCAACAATAGCTGAGATTCAGGGAGAGCAGGGTGATGTAACACTCTACACATCAATGGTTGTGCGTGAGGACGATGTTTCTCTATATGGCTTTGCGACGCTTGATGAGCTTAATGCATTCAAGCTGCTGATTTCGGTGTCGGGAGTCGGACCTAAAGCAGGGATTGCTATCCTGTCGGTATGTACTCCACAGTCATTTGCACTTGCCGTTGCTTCAGGGGATACTAAAATCCTCACCAAGGCAAAAGGCGTTGGTCAAAAGGTAGCGCAGAGAATAGTTATGGAGCTTAAAGATAAGGTTTCAAATGAAACGGCTCTAATGGGCGAAAACAGCAATGTTGATTTTGCGGCAGTCAGCACAGGCAACGCACAAGAAGCTATATCAGCACTTGTAGTTTTAGGATATTCTCAGTCGGAAGCAGCGAAGGTTATATCATCAATTGAACCTGAAACTTCAGTTGAGGAGATGATAAAGCAAGGTCTACGGGGACTTGCGACACTGTAGAGAATTTTTTTAGGAGGGTAGATATATGCCTGGTACAATTATACATATAGCAATAGCCGATAAAATCATCGAGCTATTGGGAGATGAAAAATTTGACAATATTCCGCTTTTTTATTGCGGAAGTATAGGTCCTGATGCGATTCACGCAAGGCCAGAATTTTCAAAAGAGGATAAAAAAAGAACACATCTTTGCGAGGAAATAGAAGACGTCGAATTTTATACTAAAGAAAATCAAAAGCTTTATCACGAAAGGGTAAATAATTTCATCGGCGAGAGAATTATAGAGGGCAATAAATACAACGACTTTTTAAAGGGATATGTAGTTCATCTTTTAAGCGACGAGCTTTTGATGAAAACAATTTATCCTGAATATATCAGGTCAATAAATAGTGATGAAAGCGGAGATAATGATAAATTTTACGACGGCTTTGTGCTTGATTTGGAGGAGATAGATTATCGTCTGGCGAGGGAATATCCTTTTTCACGAAATGTCCGCGAAGCACTTTATACTGAATGGGGATATTCGGTTGAGGGTTTGCTTATACACGAGGAGCTTTCGGGAAGCAAATGGTTTGTTTGTAATAAGTTTTTTGACAACAGGAATGAAACCTATAAATCTCCAAAATTCATTACATATGACAGAATACTTGAATTTATTGAAGAAAGCGCAATGAACATTGTGGTACTGCTTTCTGATGACAGGACTTATAAAAGCCTATTTTAATTAGAAAACTAAGACCTTTTTAAAAGGCTATAAAAATAGATATCAATACATAAATAAAGGAGAAGAAATATGGGAAGATTGTTTGGAACAGACGGAGCAAGAGGAATAGCAATTACAGGGCTTACCTGCGAAATGGCTATGCAGATAGGAAGAGCTGCAGCTATTGTTCTGACTAAGGAAAAAAGACACAAGGCGAAAATATTGATCGGAAAGGACACCAGAATTTCAAGTGATGTTCTGGAATCGGCTCTCATAGCAGGTATTTGTTCTGTTGGTGCTGACGCTCATAAGCTGGGAGTTGTTCCTACGCCTGCTGTTGCAATGCTTGTGAACAAATATAATGCTGATGCCGGAGTTATGATTTCAGCTTCTCATAACTCTGTTGAGTTCAACGGAATTAAGCT
Source organism: uncultured Clostridia bacterium (assembly GCA_947624345.1). Taxonomy (GTDB): domain Bacteria; phylum Bacillota; class Clostridia; order Oscillospirales; family Ruminococcaceae; genus UMGS1601. Next base: position 2,548 of record CANQJW010000009.1, read on the forward strand.
GTTTTCGGGAACAGGCTTTAAGCTTGACGACAAAATTCAAGATGAAATTGAATCGCTTATTCTTGATACTCCTGAAAAGATAGAGCTTTTAGACGGCACAAAGCTTGGCAGGGTTTATGAAGAAAAGAACGCAGAGTGGGATTATGTAAGATATATTATGAAGAATATCGACTGCGATTTCAACGGTGTTAAAATTGCAATCGACTGTGCAAATGGTGCGGCGTCATCTCCGGCAGTAAAGCTGTTTAAGGGCTTGGGAGCAAGCTGTTATTTCATAAACAATACCCCTGACGGAACAAATATCAACGACAACTGCGGCTCAATGCATATGGAGAGACTGTGCAGACATGTGGTTGAAAATAAGTGCCATATTGGTCTTGCCTTTGACGGTGATGCTGACAGATGCTTGGCTTGTGATGAGAAGGGCAACATCATAAACGGAGATAAGCTGTTGGCTGTTTTCTCAAAATATATGAAAACTAAAGGAACGCTTAATCACAACACTTGTGTTGTAACGGTAATGACCAATCTGGGATTTTTCAAGTATGCCAAGAATGAAGGTATAATCGCAACAACAACAAATGTAGGCGACAGATATGTTTTAGAGGAAATGCAAAAAGGCGGTTATAATTTAGGCGGAGAGCAGTCGGGACATATTATTTTCTTAGATAATTCAAACACCGGAGACGGTGAGCTGACTGGTGCTAAGTTTATTGAGGTTATGGTAAACACAGGTGCAAAAGCATCTGAGCTTGCGTCAATTATGGAAGAATATCCTCAGGTGCTAGAGAATGTCACTATCGACACAAAATATAAGGGTATTTGGGCTCAGGAGCCTGAAGTCAGCAGATTTATTGAGGACTATAAAGAAAAGCTCGGTGACGACGGAAGAATACTGGTTCGTGAATCGGGTACAGAGCCTCTTATTCGTGTTATGATTGAGGGAAAGCATCTCGGACTTATTACTGATTACGCAAAGACAATAGCTAAAGCGCTGGGAGTTAAGTTTGGAGTTAAATAAGGATTTTTTAAATGAGAATTGCAGATAATTGGAAGGACTACAGTATAATAGACACTTCGTCGGGCGATAAGCTGGAGAGCTGGGGCGGTAAAATACTTGTTCGCCCCGATCCTCAGATTATATGGAAGTCCCCTAAAAGGTCTGATTTATGGAGAAAGGCAAATGCCGTTTATCACCGTTCAAGCAAGGGCGGCGGCGAGTGGGAATACAGAGCAAAGCTGCCCGATTCGTGGAAAATATCTTACGGCAAGCTGATTTTCAATATTCGCCCGACGGGATTTAAGCACACAGGTCTTTTTCCTGAACAGGCTGTCAACTGGGATTATATGTCCGACAAGATAAGAAAAGCAGGCAGAGAGATTAAGGTTCTCAATCTTTTTGCATACACAGGCGGAGCGACTCTTGCCTGCGCTGAGGCAGGAGCTTTAGTTTCTCACGTTGACGCTTCAAAGGGAATGGTTCAATGGGCAAGAGAGAACGCTGTGGCATCTAACCTTTCAGACAAGCCTATTCGCTGGCTTGTGGACGACTGTGAAAAGTTTGTACGCAGAGAAATCAGGCGGGGAAACCTTTATGACGCAGTTGTAATGGATCCTCCAAGCTACGGCAGAGGTCCTGGCGGTGAGGTCTGGAAGTTGGAGGATTCTATTTACGATCTTGTAAAGGTATGCTCTGAGGTGTTGTCGGATAACCCTTTGTTCTTCTTGTTAAACAGCTATACGACTGGTCTTTCGCCGTCGGTTATGGCATACATCTTAAACGACATTCTGACAGAGAAGTTCGGCGGAGAAGTAACTGCCGATGAGATAGGCTTACCGGTTGAGGCGACCGGCGGTATTCTGCCTTGCGGTTCAACCGCAATCTGGCAGGGGCAAGCTCCTGCACGAGAAGCCGACTTTGGGTAGTTTGCATAATGTATCACTTTATACAACGGCGGGCTTTACTTGCGAGGAAGCATTTAGAATGTTGATTATAGTATTAGTTAAAAGTTAAGGAGTAAGAAAATGTCTAAGACTAAAAAAATAGTTTTAATTATAATTGCTTGTATTTTGATTATCGGAATTGCTTGCGTTGCATTAACAAGGGCATATTTGAAAACTTGGGAAGTTTCTTACGGCTTTAAATTAGTCAAAAACATTGTTCTAGACGACCCTGATTATTATCATTTGAAAAAGGGACGCTATTGTGGTGAGGGAGGCTCAAGCTGTAACCATTGGATTGGGTATATTTATTACAATGATGATTTTACTGACAAACAGGCAATGGAGAAAGCAGGGTTCAAGGAAACAGGGTATACAATATATGATGGAAAAACACATACAAAATATAGTTTTGATTATGAAGTTGCTATTATTGAAAATGTATCAGATTTTTCCGGCGGACATTTGCTTGAGTACCATATTATAGGTGCTGGTTAATTGCTTACTTAATTATGTTTTTTGGAGACAAATATGAGTTTTTTAGAAGCTAAAAATATAACCTTTTCATATATAAATGATTATGACGAAAATGAGAGTGCTAAAAAGACAACGGTGTTTCGTAACTTGAACTTTTCTGTTGAAAGAGGCGAATTTGTTGCTGTGCTTGGTCATAACGGAAGCGGAAAGTCAACTCTTGTAAAATGTTTTAACGGTATAAATATACCTGAGGAGGGAGACGTAATCGTCAACGGTTATAACACCAAAGATGAAGAGCATTTGCTTGATATACGACAGTCGGTGGGAATGGTTTTCCAAAACCCCGACAATCAGATAGTCGCTACGATCGTTGAGGAGGACGTTGCCTTTGCACTTGAAAATATGGGCGTAGAGCCTGAGGAGATTCGCAGACGAGTTGACGACGCATTGAAGACAGTTGGTATGTATGAGTACCGTGAACACGCACCTCACAAGCTTTCGGGAGGACAGAAACAAAGAGTTGCCATAGCAGGAATTCTGGCTATGCGCCCCAGTTGTATTTTGATGGACGAGCCTACCGCAATGCTTGATCCGAACGGACGAAAAGAGGTTTTAAGGACTATAAAAATGCTGAATGAGGAGTTTGGCGTTACCATAGTTCTCATAACGCACTATATGGACGAAGCGGCACAGGCTGAGAGGGTTGTTGTTATGGATAGCGGAGAAATTGTTATGAACGATACCCCGAAAAGGGTGTTTTCAAGAGTCGAGGAGCTTAAGAATATAGGTCTTGATGTTCCTCAGGTGACGGAGCTTACGCATATGCTTATTGACGAGGGAATAAGCCTTGATTCAGAGATAATTACGGAGGACGAGTGTGTTGAGGCGATTAGAGCACTATTAATTTAAAAGTTTTCGGTCAAGACTTTTTCAAAAGGCTTGCGGGTCAAGGGCGGAGCCCTGTCGCTGACGAGCCGTCAGCGAAATACCTCTTACGCAGTGCGCTCCGAAAGGGGTGAATTTAAAAACAGTCCGGCGGACTGTTTTTAAAGAGGGGAAGTCCTGCAAGAGAGGGCTTCCCATAAAAAATCATACAAATTAACTAGTATACAGGATTGGTGATTAAAATATCGATTATAAAAACAGAAAATTTAACATACGTCTATGGTGAGAAAACTCCCTTTGAGCATATTGCCGTAGACAATGTAAGCATAGATATAGACGAGGGCGAATTTGTCGGGGTTATCGGACATACCGGAAGCGGAAAATCGACTTTGATACAGCACTTTAACGGTCTTTTAAAGGCGACAAGCGGAAGGGTTTTCATAGATAACGAGGAGCTTTTGTGGGACGATAAGAAAAAGCTGAGAGAAATGCGATTTAAGGTAGGCTTAGTCTTTCAGTATCCCGAATATCAGCTCTTTGAGGAGACAGTTTATAAGGATATATCGTTCGGGCCAAAGAATATGGGACTTGATGATAATGAAATTGACAGGAGAATCAGAGAAACCGCAAGGCTTGTCGGACTTGATGAAAGTATTCTTGATAAGTCGCCGTTTGAGCTTTCAGGCGGACAAAAGCGCAGAGCCGCTATTGCAGGCGTTATGGCTATGGAACCTAAGGTTTTGATTCTTGACGAGCCTACGGCAGGGCTTGACCCAAAGGGCAGAGACAGGATATTAGGTCAGATAAAGGAGTATCACGAGGAAAAGAAAAACACGGTAATGCTTGTGTCTCACTCAATGGAGGATGTTGCAAAGAATGCTACAAAGATACTTGTTATGAACAACTCAAAGCTGTTTTGCTATGATACACCGATAAATGTTTTCAAAAGAGCAGATGAGCTTCAGAATATGGGACTTTCTGTTCCTCAGATAACAAAGGTTTTCAATCGCCTTAAGGCTTTGGGAATACCAATAGATGATGATGTTTATACTGTTGATTACGGTAAAAAGCTGATTATGAAGATGCTTAACAAGCAGGCGTAAACGGCTTTCAATAAAAGAAAGGAATTATTATGATAGAGACAAATGACTTTGACCTTGAAAACAGAATAGTTGCTCCGGAGGTTATAAAGGCAGATACGACTGATGACGTAGATTTGAATTTAAGACCAAAAACTCTTGATGAATATATTGGGCAGGATAAGGTCAAGGAGAATTTAAAAATATATATAGAGGCGGCAAAAAAGCGAGGAGACACTCTGGATCATGTACTTTTATATGGTCCACCGGGACTGGGAAAGACGACTTTGTCGGGGATAATAGCGCACGAAATGGGAGTTAATTTCAGAGTAACCTCAGGACCGGCTATAGAAAAGCCGGGCGATTTGGCGGCGCTTCTGACAAACCTTCAGGAGGGCGATGTTTTGTTTATAGATGAGATACACCGTCTTTCAAGAGCCATTGAGGAGGTTTTATACCCTGCGCTTGAGGATTTTGCTCTTGATATAATTATCGGAAAAGGGCCTAGCGCAAGAAGTATCAGACTTGATTTGAATAAGTTCACGCTTGTCGGAGCAACAACAAGGGCAGGACAGCTTACGTCGCCGCTTCGTGACAGATTTGGTGTTATAGAGAGGCTTGAGCTGTATTCAAAAGAGGAACTTTGCGATATAATAATGCGTTCGTCGGTTATTTTGGGAGTTGCCTGCGATAAGGAAGGCGCTTATGAGCTTGCGAGCCGTTCTAGAGGAACGCCGAGAATTGCAAACAGATTCTTAAAGCGTGTTCGGGATTATGCAGATATTATGGGCAACGGAAAGGTTACAAAGAAAATAGTAAAGATTGCTCTTGACAGAATGGAAGTTGACGACTTAGGGTTGGACGGGCTTGACCGCCGTCTGCTTACTATGATAATTAAGGGCTATAGCGGAGGACCTGTCGGGTTAGATACTTTAGCTTCTGCTATTGGCGAGGAGGCTGTCACTATTGAGGACGTCTGCGAGCCGTATCTAATACAGTTAGGTTTCATATCCCGAACCCCTAGAGGAAGATGTGCAACCGAACTTGCATATAAGCATCTTGGATTGTTAAAAGACGGTCAGACTACTTTGTAAGATGTTGTGGGAAAATAATAATTTGAAGTATACAGAAATATATTTAAAGGGAGTGAAATGATTTGCTTAAGGATATTACAATAGGACAATTTTTTCCGGGCAAATCAGTTATTCACAGATTAGACCCAAGAATGAAAATAATTCTGACTGGAATATTTATTGTGCTTTTGTTTATGGCGCAATCAATTTTAGCACTGTCAGTTGGAATAATATATATGCTCGGCGCGTTTTTAATATCGACAATTCCGCTGAGACTTATGGCAAAAAGCATAAAACCTATAATTCCGATTATAATTTTTACGGCTGTTTTAAATTTGTTTTTTATTAACACAGGAGATATGCTGCTGCACATCTGGATAATAAAAATAACTACGGGCGGAGTTAAGACGTCGATTTTTATGGTTGTAAGAATAGTTTGTCTGATAATAGGAACTTCTCTTTTAACATACACAACCTCGCCTATTGCGTTGACCGACGCTATCGAGAGGCTTTTGTCACCACTTAAAAGGATAAAGGTTCCTGTTCACGAGCTTTCTATGATGATGACTATAGCGCTCAGGTTTATACCTACTCTAATTGAGGAAACTGACAAGATAATGTCGGCACAAAAGGCAAGGGGTGCAGATATGGAAACTGGCTCGCTTATTCAGAGAGCTAAAGCGCTTGTGCCTATATTGATTCCGCTTTTTGTATCGGCTTTCCGTCGTGCTGAGGAGCTTGCGATGGCAATGGAATGCCGCTGTTATCATGGCGGCGAGGGAAGAACAAGGCTTAAACAGCTTCATATTTCACCGAGGGATTTTGTCGCTTTGATTGTTTCAGCTATATTTTTAGCTGGGGTTATTTTGATAAACAGGTTGATATAATGAGAAATTACAAGGTTAAAATGGCATACGATGGAAGCGCTTATCACGGTTTTCAAAGACAGGATAATGCGTTATCGGTTCAGGAAGTTGTTGAAGAAGCTTTAAAAAAGCTTTTTTTGCAGGATATTACTATCTTCGGTTGTTCGAGAACTGACACGGGCGTTCATGCAAATGAGTATTATTTCTCTTTTCAGTGTGATGAAATCAAGATTGATAACAGGGGAATAATTTTCGGTCTTAATTCAAAGCTTCCTGACGATATAGCGATTCTCAGCTGTGAAGAGGTTGATGAAGACTTCCACGCAAGATATAACTGTATAGGAAAAGAGTATAAATACTTAATTCACAACAGCGAAATTAAAGATCCTTTTTTGAGAACGAGGATATATAAGTATTGGTATCCCATTGATGAAAAGCTTCTTGATAAGGCGGCTAAACACTTTGTCGGAACGCATGATTTCAGGAGCTTTTGCTCAAACGCAGATGAAAAGGAAAACACAGTCAGAACCATACATAGATTTGATGTTGAGCGTGACGGTGATAAAATAATAATGACAGTTTCTGGCGACGGATTTTTATATAATATGGTCAGGATAATGGTCGGAACGCTGTTGTTTGTGAATGAAGGGAAAATAAATGAGTCGGACATACCCGAAATCTTTGAAAAGAGAGACAGAACACTTGCAGGCAGAACTGCATCTGCAAGTGGTCTGTATTTGAATAGGGTATATTATGCTAATGATTAGCAGATGATGTGCTGAAAAGAGGATGTGAGAACATTATGGATTATGAGCCGCAAAAGCCGTTTCAGACGGATATAAGAAAAGAGAGAAGAAAGAAAAAGCGGATTCAGAATATAAAGAAGTTTGCATTAGTTTTTTTAGTTTTGATATTGGCATTGGTGATATTTCTGACAAGGGGAATATGGTCATCGTTTGTTTATGATATACTTGAAAAAACTCAGGAGACTATTGTTAACGACGGAGAACTTGCAAAGGGAAACTTCCCTATTGATTTAGGCGAGGGTTCGACATCATCTACCTTTGTAGAATGTGATGAAAATCTGGTTGTTGCGACAGATACCTATATAACATTTTATAAGGACAACGCAGAACAGATAAATTCCATTCAACACACTCAGTCAAACCCTATGTTATCAGCATCAAAGGATATGGTTTTGGCATATGATTTAAACGGCTATTCTTTTTCTGTAATGACAAAAAAAGGCGAGACTTTCAAAAAAACACTTGACAATGTGATAATAAGTGCTAAAATAAGCGAAAGTAACTATATTGCCGTTGTAACTGAAACGGATAAATATCCGTCTTATCTCACAATATACGACAGCAAGGGAAATGAATGTTATAAATGGGCAAACGGCCAGCGGATTCTTAGTATTGATTTTATGTCCTCAGGAAACGGGGCAATAATATCTACATTCAGGGCAGAGGACGGCTTGCCTGTTACAACCTTAAACGGAATCAGCTTTAATAGTTCAGAGCAGTTATTCACAAGTGATAAGATAAAATCGCTTGTTTATGGCGTACAGAAAATGAGCGACAACAGTATCTGGGCGGTTTGTCAGGACAGATATCTTAGACTTGATTCAGACGGAAAGATAGATAAAGAGTATCTGTATAAATCAAATCTTATCTCTTTCTCGTCAAATGAAGATAATTTATCCATTGCGTTAGAAAGCCTGACCGTTGACGGAACCTCAAATCTTATACTAATTGAATCTGATTCAGAACCTGTTGAGATAGTAGTCGATGAAAAGATAAAGATTATAAAGACATATTTTTCTAACACATTTGTTTTGTCTGATAAAACCATTTCTGCATATAATGCAAGAGGAAAGCTTATCTCAATGGCAAATGTCACAAACGATTATGTTGATTTTATTTATCTGAACGGAGATGTCTTTTTTAAAGGCTATCGGGATATAAATAAGATAGAGTTTAAATATTAAGCGGAATTTATTTAATCAAACCGGAAAGGAATATATACATTGGCACTTTTATATGACCTTATAATGCTTTTAATTATAGTTGTATTTTGTATCTTTGGTGCAAAAAGAGGGATACTCAGAAGTATTGTCCTATTGGTAACACTTGTTTTATCCCTGCTGATTGGCTTTATCGCCTCGGAATTGTTAGCAGAGCCTGTTTATGATTCCTATGTGAAAGAAAGTGTTGTAAACAGCATAAAAGAGCCAATGGAAGACATTGATGTAGCAGATTTTGTTAATGAAAAGATTTTTAATAGCAGCCTGGGAATAGAAATCTCAGACAGCGAGATAGAAGAGGCATTAGGCAAAAGCGGAGATATTTCAGAAAATATTGCTGATTATGCTCAGTCAAAGGGCATAATACTATCCAGCGAAACGGTGCGTGCCGAGATTGATTCACTGCTTGATGAAAAATCAGCGTTAGTTGATAATGATGATGAGTTTTTACCGTCATATTTAGTAACAGTCCTTAAATCTGCTGTGGCGAATGATTACCAGATGTTCGGTGATGTACTTCGCACACTTGCAAAAACCGATAAGAGTGAGGCTGCCGAGGGGCTAACTGAGATCGCCTTGAAGCCTATCATTTTAATAGCGTTAAGAGCAATTTTGTTTATTCTTTGCTTTTTGGTGATATGGATAATTCTCAGGATAATAGTTGCTATCACAAGGCTTGGAAAGAACAGCGAAAAGGGCGGAATGAATACTGTCTTAGGAGGATTGCTGGGCGCTGTCAAAGGCTTAGTTGTGGTAATTATCATAACTTCAGTTGTGAGCATAATTTTCCCTGTATTTTCTCTTTCAGATTCTGACGGATTTTTCAGCGTGAGCAAGTCGGCGTTAAACAATTCAGTATTTTTAAGACTAATGAATGATATACTAAACTAGATTTTAATTCTTTAGAAATGACATAAAACAACACATAGAAAGGATTGACAAAAAACAATGATGATGTGTACCAGATGCAAAAAAAGACCTGCTGTTGTTTTTATTACCGCAATGCAGGGTAATGAAAAAAAGAACGAAGGACTGTGTCTTGTTTGTGCAAAGGAAATGGGTATTACTCAGGTTGATGATTATATGAAGTCAATGGGCATTTCAGAGGAGGATTTGGAAAACTTCTCTGAACAGCTTATGGATATAACAGACGGCGAGGATTTTCAGCTTGGGGGAAGTGATATGCTCCCGAACTTTTTCAATAGCTTTTTCGGTAATGCTGATTCAAACGGCTTTTCTGATAACGGCAACAAAAACCCCGATGATGACAGCTATACTGTTGAAGATATAAAGAGAAAGAAAAGGGAAAACAGAGCCAAGGAAAGAGAGGAAAAGAAAAAGAAACTTAAATTCCTAGACAATTATTGCACTAACCTTACTGAGCGAGCAAGAAAGGGCGAGCTTGATAATATAATAGGCCGTGATAAGGAGATATCACGAGTTGTTCAGATTTTATCAAGACGTCAAAAGAATAACCCCTGCCTTATTGGTGAGCCGGGTGTCGGAAAGACTGCTATTGCAGAGGGTATTGCTCAAAAAATCGTGTCGGGAGATGTGCCATTTCATGTAAGGGATAAAGAGGTTTATCTTCTTGATTTGACGGCTCTTGTTGCGGGAACTCAATTCAGAGGACAGTTTGAGTCGAGATGCAAGGGCTTGGTAGGTGAGGTTAAGGCTCAAGGGAATATAATTCTTTTTATAGATGAAATCCACAACCTTGTTGGAACAGGTGACAGCGAGGGCACAATGAATGCGGCTAATATCTTAAAGCCTGCTCTTTCGAGGGGTGAAATTCAGGTTATCGGAGCAACCACCTTTAAGGAGTACAGAAAGTATATTGAAAAGGACGCAGCGTTAGAGCGCCGTTTTCAGCCTGTAACGGTAAACGAGCCTACTCTTGACGATTCAATTGAGCTTCTTCGGGGTATAAGAAAATACTATGAAAACCATCACAAGGTTAAAATAGACGACGGAACGCTGAGAATGTGTGCGGTTCTGGCTGAGAGATATATAAACGATAGATTCTTGCCTGATAAGGCAATAGACCTTCTTGACGAGGCTTGCGCTTGCTGTAGTATAAGAAGTCCGGAAATAGAAGAATATGAAACTGTAAAGTCAGAACTCGCTAAGCAAAAAGCGTGTGAGGAAGAGGCTGAAAAGGAAGATAATCCTGATTATGAGGCAATAGCAAAGATAAAGGCTGATATAATTAGGCTTGAGGAAAAGGAAAAGGAATTGTCTCAGAAGGTCGAAAAGGTAAGGGTGACCGAGGAGGATCTGTCTAAAGTTATTGAACTTTGGACGGGTATTCCTGCAAATAAAGTCGTTGAGTCTGAATATACAAAGATAAGAAATCTAAAAGATGAGCTGGAAAGAAGAATTATCGGTCAGAACGAGGCTTGCGACGCCGTTGCAAGAGCAATAAAGAGAACGAGAGTACAGCTTTCAAAACGCCGCAGACCAGCTTCGTTTATATTTGTAGGACCTACGGGAGTTGGAAAGACTGAGCTTGTAAAGGTTCTGGGAGAAACCTTGTTCGACGCAACCGAGCCGATTATCAGAGTCGATATGTCTGAATATATGGAAAAGCATAGTGTTGCAAAACTTATCGGTTCTCCTCCTGGATATGTAGGATACGACGAGGCAGGACAGCTCACGGAAAAGGTAAGACGCCGTCCTTATTCGGTAGTTTTGTTTGATGAAATCGAAAAGGCTCACCCTGATGTTATGAATATTATGCTTCAGCTTCTCGATGAGGGTAAAATCACTGACGCACAGGGAAGAACCGTTTCATTTGAGAACACGGTTATAGTAATGACCTCTAACGCAGGCTCGACTTCAAAGGACACAGGCGTTGGATTTAACAAGTCGGATTATCAGATATCAAAGGAAAAGGCTATGAAAGGGCTGAGAGATTTTCTAAGACCTGAATTTTTGGGAAGAGTTGATGAGATAGTAGTCTTCAATCCGCTTACCGAGGATAATTATGCTGACATTGCGGCACTTATGTTAGATGAGATGAAAGAGCCTCTTGCAGAAAAGGGAATTGCTTTCAGCTATGACAGGCAGGCATGCGAGTGTATTGCTCATAAATCATATAACCAAAAGCTTGGTGCAAGAGACATCAGGAGAGTTATCAGAAGTGAGGTAGAGGATAAGATAGCTGAACTTCTTATCGACGAGCTGAAGATAGATACTACTCAGATTAAGCTGACAACAAAAACGCTAAAGTCAAATGACGGAAAGCCTGAGCTTGTAATAAAAACACAATGAGCCACTTGAGGCTAGAGATTAGAAAGCAAGAGGTTAGAAAGAACATTCGGGAAAATCCTGAACAAGTCCGGTAAAAACGGACAATAAAAATAGATTTATTAGTTGCAAGTTGCACAATTATGTGCAACTTTTTTTATTTTTCCTTGTATATATGAGGGAGAGTTTTAAGAAAGGAGAAAGGCTTTGTGTCCTGAATAACTTTCAGGTCGTAGCCAAAAATATATGTCTAATGAAATAATCATAGCTGCTTTATCGCTGATAGGAACGGCTTTTGGTTCTTTGACAGGAATTTTCACAGCAAACAGGTTGTTGTCATATAGAATTGAAAAGCTGGAAAAAAGCGTTGAGAAATTAAGCGAGGTTTATGTAAGAACATCTCTGCTTGAAAAGGAACAGGCAGTAATTAATCATAGGATTTTAGATTTAGAAAAGTTAAATGTAAAGAGGTCTTGAAGTTCAGCTCAGCAGTCACAAAGCCTTTAACTTTTTCATTTAATAATAGAGCAGGAGTAGTAAAATACGATTCCTGCGTAAGCCATCTGAAATAAGTAAAGAATAATTATAACGGGGAATTGATATGGATAAAAAGGTAAAAATAAAGTGTACAAAAGCTACTGCTATAAGAACTGCTCTTTTGATTGTTGCGTTGGTCAATAACTGTCTTATGCTTTTCGGATATAGTGTTCTGCCATTTAGCGAGGAGGTAATTACCCAGTTTGTTTCAGCAGCATTCACAGGTGTGGTCTCTTTAATGACTTGGTGGAAGAACAACAGCTTTACAGAAGCGGCCCATAAGGCAGACAATCAATTAAAAGAGCAGAAAAAAGCTAAAAAAATTAAAGCAGAATAAAACTAAAAGGTATTGGGAAGTTTTCTCAATACCTTTTTTAAAACACAAATTATACCTCTTCAAAGTTTCCTAAGAATTTAAAATAGCTCAGTTCTGATTTAAGCTCGGCTAAAAGCTTCGGAACATCAGAATTTAAGATAGAGCCCTCAAAATCAAGATAAAACTGAACATCAAAGTCCTTCGAGGCAAGTGGTTTATTCTCTAACCTTACAAGGTTTAGCCCGCACACTGAGAATTTAGTCAGCAGTCGGTAAAGGGCAGAACGCCTATGGGTAATAGTCAGAGTCACAGAAACTATATTAGCCCGCTTTGATGAATAAAGCTTGTTTGAAATAAGGATAAAACGAGTGTAGTTTTTGTTTGCATTGGCTATATTGGTCTTTAGAATTTTAAGCCCGTGTTCTTTTGCACATTCCTCTGAACAGATGCAGGCTATTGAATCATCACTTTCGCTGACCATATGTGCGGCAATAGAAGTGTTTGCACATTCACGCTTGAAAAAGCCGTTTTCTTTTATGAAGTCAGAGCATTGCATAAGCCCCTGCTCGTGGGAATAAACCTTTTTGATATCCTTTTCATCGATGTCCTGACGACAGGCAAGACAGTGATTTATCTTCACCTTTGTTGAACAGGCTATGTAAAGATTTGAGGTGGAAAGAAGCTCATATGTATCAGTTACAGATCCTGCAGTAGAGTTCTGGATAGGTACGATACCAAACGGCATTTCGCCCTTTTCGACAGCCTCAAAGACATCATCAAATCCTTCATAGTATTTAATTTCCGCATTTTTAGAAATCTGATATGCCGCCTGTTCGCTATAACTTCCTGCTATTCCGGGGCAGGCTATTTTCATATTATCAGTTCGCTCAAATTCGGTATACTCAATTTCGCAATGGTCAGCAAAAAATTCGTTGAACTGTCTTGACTTTCCAATATCCATAATGGTTGTGAAAAGCGTTTCGGCCGAGTTCTGAAGTCCATTGGATGCCTTGTTTCTAACCTTGTCAATGATTGCGTTTTCTCGATCAAGCTGAAAAACCTGGATCCCGTTTTCGATTTTATACTGAGCAACCTGATGGGTTATTTTCATTCTTTTTTCGAACAGTTTCAGTAGCTCATCATCTATTTCATCAATATTTTTTCTAAGCTCGTCTAAATTCATAAATTCCTCCGAAGTATGTTCCGGCAAAACATATTTATTCACAATAAAGTTAGTATATCACAACTGAATAAATTTTTCAACAGCGTAATTATTGAAAATTTAAATAGTTTATGATAATATAGGATAAGGAAAATACATAGAAACGGTGATTATTATGATTTTTGAAACAATCAACATCAAGGTAGATTATAAAAAAGCAGGTCTGAGTGAAGATGGTTGTAATCCTATGCTGACAAGCTATTGCACATCGAAGTCTGATGAAATAGGGGAAAAGAAGATTCCTGCGGTTATAATTTGCCCCGGCGGCGGATATGACTATATTTCAGACAGAGAGAACGAGCCTGTTGCATTGAGACTGGCAGGACACGGCATTGCATCATTCGTACTAAAATATTCTTGTGTAAACAAAAAGTTCCCGACCGCCGCTTTAGAGCTTGCAAGTGCAGTTAAATATGTCAGGGATAACGCTCTTAAATATCAGGTAGACAAGGATAAAATATTTGTGATGGGCTTTTCGGCAGGGGGACATCTGGCGGCATCACTTTCAAATTTCTATGATAAGGATATTCTCACAAGGCCACTTGGTGTAAGCCCTAACGACATAAAACCGAACGGTTGTATTTTATGCTATCCGGTCTTGACCAGCGACAGTGAATTTACACACGAGACGAGTATTCTAAATCTGCTTGGCGATGACAAATCAAATGATGAAGCTTTAAAAATGCGTGAGCTTGTATCGCTTGAAAACAGGGTGTCTGAAGCTACTCCGCCAACCTTTCTATGGCACACATCAGACGATACTACAGTTCCCGTTGAAAACTCACTGTTGTATATGACCTCGCTGTCGAAATTTAAAATCCCATTTGAGTCACATATATACGAGTGGGGAAATCACGGGCTTTCACTCTGCAATTATCAGACCTCAACAGGCGAGCATCATATTGTTCCTGTCAATGAGAAGTGGGTTGAACACGCGATTGATTGGATTTATCGACAATAAAAATTACATAACAGTTTATGTGGACGGTTTGTTCTATCAAACCGTCTGTTTTTTTGTTGATATGCATCCTTTTTTGTTCACGATTAAATGAATATGTCATAATATATTAGTGCCCCTAATATTTATTGTCAATTGACAAAAGGAGGACTAAGGAAACAATGCAAAAAAGTCTGATAGCAGTTTCATCTATAACTTATGCCATGAAAGCAAAGAAGCTTCTCAATAATATGGGACTTTACTGCGAAATTCAAAAAACACCTAAAAATCTCGGCTCTGGATGCGGTTATTCGATAAGAGTTAGAGATGATGTAAACTATATAATCAAAATTCTTGATTCTGTTCATATTGCTCACAAGGGATATCAAAAGGCTCAATAATTAACCTTTATAAACAGAGGCTTTGTGATTTCAGATGATTATCTAAAATATGCTCACTCTACTGTATTATTAAGAAAAATTGATAAGGAGGTATGGCTCTTAAAAGAGCGAATATTAAGATGATATATTTTGATAATTCTGCGACAACCTTTCCAAAGCCAAACACCGTACTTACAAAAGCTTGTTATGCTACGAGATATTTAGGAGGAAATCCGGGAAGAAGCGGACACAAGATGTCAGTAAGAGTGGCCGACGAGGTCTATAAGGTCAGGGAAAAATTAGCCCAATTTTTTAACGCAAAGCCCGAGAATGTTGTTTTTACTCTTAACTGTACCCATGCGATCAACTTTGCTATGAAAGGCGTTATGCAAAGCGGAGGACATATTATAATTTCATCACTTGAGCATAATGCAGTATCACGCCCGACAGTTGCTCTTGCTAATTCAAGAAATAATGTCAGCTATTCTGTCGCACAGGTAGCAGACACAAATGAAAGAACAATTGCAAATTTTAAATCGCTTATAAGAAGAGATACCAGATGCGTTTGTATGATGGCGGCATCTAATGTAACGGGAGAGATACTTCCGTTTAACGAGATAGCTTCTATCTGCAAGAAGCGTGGAATATGCTTTATTCTTGATGCGGCTCAAGGTGCAGGACTTATGGAAATAAAGCTGGGTGAGGGAATAAACTTCATATGCTGTGCCGGACACAAGGGACTTTACGGACTTTCGGGAACAGGAGTTCTTATCACAGACGGAAAATATCCGCTGAGCACAATTATAGAGGGCGGAACAGGAGCAACTTCACTTGAGCTTAAACAGACAGATTTTCTTCCTGAGCAGTTGGAAAGCGGAACGATAAATGTTCCGGGAATTATATCACTCGGAGCAGGAGTTGACTTTGTCAGAAGAACAGGAATAGATAATATAAGAAGAAAAGAGGACAGACTTTGCGATGTGTTTAAATCGCAGGTTGAAAGATTAGATAATTTCACTGTTATAAGAGAGGATAATAAAGAGTATGCACCGCTTGTTTCCTTCAGCTATAAATCGGCAAATTCCTTTGAGGTTACAGAATATCTGAGCAATAGAGGCTTTGCACTAAGAGGCGGATTTCATTGTTCTGCACTTGCACATAGAACTCTTAGGACAACTGAGGACGGTCTTACAAGATTTTCCCCCTCGATTTTCAACAGTGAAATGGAGGTAAGAAAATTAGTTACAGAGCTTAAAAAAGTGAATAATATTGGGATTTAGCCCTTGTTAAAATTTAATTGATATGTTATACTATTAGTAACAGTAAAACTTTTGAAGGGAAGTGAATATATTGTCTGCGATATCTGAGGTTTTAGAGGCGTTTGTCAGCGTCTTGAAATCAATAACATTTGTTGATTTGATAGATATGGCTATTTTGTCTTATCTGATTTTTAAAGGTACACAAATTGTTAAAGAAACAAGAGCAGGTCAGCTTGTCAAGGGAATAATTATTATTCTGCTAGGCTATTTAATATCTTCACTTCTTGGATTAAAGACAATGACATTCCTACTCGAAAACTTTTTCCGCTGGGGATTTGTCGCATTGATTATAGTGTTCCAGCCGGAGCTGAGAAGAATTCTTGAAAAAATGGGACGAACAAAGGTTGCTAATCTGTCCTTTATAAATTCCGAGACGGAAGAGGGACGATCTGAGTGGAGTGAATGTATAGATTCAATTTGCAATGCCGCGTCAAATCTTTCAAAGACTAAAACGGGAGCTTTGATAGTTTGTGAAAGAAAGACAAAGCTCGGCGAACAGGTTGCAAACGGCGTTATACTAGACTGTAAGCCAAGCGACTCTATTTTTGGAAACATATTTTTCCCGAATTCGCCGCTTCACGACGGTGCGGTGATAATAAGAGATGCTAAGATTTTAGCGGCAGGTTGCTTTTTGCCAACCCCACAAAAGGAAGAGCTTATCAATAAACAGCTCGGTTCAAGACACAGGGCCGCAATCGGAATAAGTGAGATATCCGACGCAATAGTGATAGTAGTTTCGGAGGAAACCGGAAACATATCAGTTGCAGAGGAGGGAGAGCTCACCCGAGGGTTCTCTAAAGAGAGTTTAAAGAGACTTCTGAAAAAACGCTTCATACCTGACATATCTGAAAAGGATAAAGGTGGATTTGCAAAGAGGGTGAAGAAGAAATGGAAAAGCGTACAAAAAGAGCAAAAATAGATCTTGAGCATCTTTTTGAAAACAAGATGTTTTTGAGGATATTCTCGGTTGTTACGGCCGTAATTATCTGGATTGCACTGTCGCTTACCCTTTACCCTTCGATACACAAAACTGTATCTAATATTCCGCTGGCCGTTGACCTTTCCGGCACGAAGGCAGAGCGTGAGGGACTTTCGGTTGTAAGCTTTAATGTCAACCGCGTGAGTGCAACCATAAACGGAATGAGATACGAGATAGGTAACTATTCAAGAGACGATCTTTATGCGACCGTTGATGCGTCAAAGGTTGACAAAGCCGGTGAGTATGTTCTTGATGTCAGAATTCAGTCTAAAAATGATGATGAATTTTCGGTTGAAAGCATAACGCCTAACAAGGTAACGGTAAGTCTTGGTTATGTAGAAACGGTTGAAAAGGAGCTTACTGTTGAAGCTTCGGGTGTGAGTGCAGCTGAGGGTTACACATTGACTGAGGCATCAGTTTTACCAGAGAAAATCGAGATAAGAGGTCCTAAAGACAAGATAGAACTTATAACCGATGCTAAGGTCAAGTTTGACGGAAATCTATCCTTGTCGGAGACCTATTCTACGACTTCATCTGAGGTTGTTTTATATCACAATGACACGGTGATAGATCAATCAGATATAACGCTGGGTGCTGAAGAGTTTAAGATAGAATTTTCAGTCTATATGCGAAAGACACTTCCGTTTTCTGTCGGAATAGAGGGAGCGCCGGATAATTTTGATGAATCTATTATTGAGTATTCATTATCTAATGAAACCATTGACATTCTCTCGCCAAATAAGAATATCGAAGATGCTGAGTTTAACAATCTGGGTAACATTCAGCTGAGAGATATTCGTCCCGGTGCAAAATTTGAAATGGATGTCAAAACTGAAAGCGGTCAGATAAACGCATCAGGGATCAGTACGGTAACTGTAAAGGTGAAGAATAACAATCTCAAGAAAAAGGTTATATCGCTTGACAGCTCGCAGATAAAAATTATAAACAAAGCCGAGGACAACAGAATTGTAAAGAGAACCAACCAGATAACAGATGTAACTATATATGGAACGAGCAACGCTATATCATCAGTTGAGGCATCTGATTTCATAGCAGAGCTTAATTTGAATAATGAGCCGCTCAATGAGGGTTCTTATACAAAAACTGTAACGATATATTCACCTGAAAACGGCAAGGTTTGGGCTTATGGCATATATGATATAACTTTTGAGGTAAGTGAAAGATAGCTTTGGTTAACAAGTTTTTCCTTACTGAATTTTTGGGTGGCAGTTATAATGTCACCCTTTTCTGTTAAGTTTTTTGTATCGGAGGGCGGAAAAATGCCTGTAATTATTTCCGGAATAAAAACAGCGCTTAATGCTGATAAGGATAAAATTTTTTCCAAGGCTTTGAAAAGTGCTTGTTTAAAATTAGATGATGTCAAAAAAATAGAGATACATAAGACCTCACTTGATGCAAGAGATAGAAATAATATCAGGTTTGTTCACTCGGTATTCATAGAACTTTTTGATTTAGCGCGTGAAAAAGATCTGTGTAATAGGCTAAAGTCCGCAAGCTATTGTGAGAATTTTGACTTTTCACCTTGTCTTAAAAAGGGAAATGAAAACAAGAAGGTTGTGGTAATAGGCTTTGGTCCGGCAGGAATGTTCTCGGCATTGGTGTTGGCTGAAAACGGGATCAAGCCCATAGTTATCGAGCGGGGAGAGCCGATTGAAAAGCGTGTTTCATCGGTAGATACTTTTATGAACGGAGGGGCATTGAGCGTCAACTCTTCCATTCAGTTCGGCGAGGGAGGAGCAGGAACTTTTTCTGACGGAAAGCTTACATCACGAATCAAGGACAAGCTTTGCAGGTATGTTCTTAAAAGATTTGCCGAGTTCGGAGCACCCGAGGAAATACTGACGAAGTCTAAGGCTCACATAGGAACGGACAATCTGAGAAGTGTTGTCAAGTCTATAAGAGAGCGAATTTTATCTCTTGGCGGAGAGATATATTTTGAAACAAAGCTTGAGGATTTCACTCTCAAAAACGGACGCATTTGTGAGATAAAAACGAACAGCTTCTCAATGCCTGTTGATGATGTTATTCTGGCGATAGGCCATTCGGCGAGAGATACCTTTGAGCTTCTGTTAAGGAAAAATATATTTCTTGAGTCCAAGCCGTTTTCGGTCGGCGTAAGAATTGAGCATAGGCAGAGAGATGTAGATTTCAGTCTTTATGGAAGTCACGCCGGTAACCCACTTTTGCCAAAGGGCGAATATCAGCTTTCTAAGAGAAATAAGGACGGTCGGGCAGTATATACTTTCTGTATGTGTCCCGGAGGATATGTTGTTCCTGCGTCAAGCGAGGAGAAAACGGTTGTAACAAACGGAATGAGCGAGTTTTCAAGAAACGGCGAGAATGCAAATTCAGCGTTGGTCGTATCGGTATCTTCAAAGGATTACGGGGACAAGCCACTTGACGGAGTGCGTTTTCAAAGGGCGATTGAATCAAGTGCATATAAATTGGCAGGGGAGGATTACTCTGCCCCTGCAACGACGGTCGGGGGCTTTCTCAGCCGAAACCCTAGCATAAAGTCAAACTTGAACGGTACATATTCTCGTGGTTTGAGACCGGTCGAGTTTCGTGATTTGTTTCCTGCGTTTGTGACGGATATGCTAGAGGTCGGGCTTTATGATTTTTCAAAGAAGATGAAATGCTTTGGTGATGAAAACGCAATCCTCACCGCCCCTGAAACCAGAACCTCATCGCCTGTTCGCATTATAAGAACGGATAGCTTCCGTTCACTCAACTGTGAAAACCTTTATCCCTGCGGTGAGGGAGCAGGTTATGCAGGCGGAATTATGAGTGCGAGCGTCGACGGAATAAAGGTTGCATTGCAAATTATCGAGAATTAAAACAGTATGGGTGCAATTAAAGCTCTGAGAAAAGGAGATTGACATAATGTTTGCAAAAATAGACAGCATAGGTCTTTTGGGTATGAACTCGTTTGGCGTAACGGTCGAGATTGAGGAATCATTCGGTTTGCCGAGGTTTGATATTGTCGGTCAGGCCGATACTGTGGTAAGGGAAAGTCGAGATAGGATAAAAAGTGCGTTTCGTTCTAGCGAAATTCCTTTTCCCGAACATTCTATTATTGTTAATCTTGCACCGGCTGACATAAGAAAAACCCAGTCGTCGTTTGATATGGCGATTTCTGTGGCGGTGCTTGTTGTATCAGGTTTTATTGAGGAATCGGCAACAAGAGGCAAAGCGTTTATAGGCGAGGTTTCTCTCGGAGGAGAAATAAGAAAAGTAAACGGCGTTCTTCCTATGGTTTTGTATGCTAAGAAAATTGGGATAAAGGAAGTTTTTGTTCCAAAGAAAAACGCTTATGAAGCGTCTGTTGTCGAGGGGATAACCGTATATGGCGTAAACACTCTGAAAGAGCTTTTGTCTCACTTTCTATCGTCTCCGATAACCCCTGTTAAAAAGTATGTTCCAAAGGACGTTGACTATTTTGACACTCTTGATTTTTCAGATGTAAAGGGACAGGCTTGGGCTAAAAAGGCTCTCGAGATAGCGGCTTGCGGCGGTCACAATGTTATGATGATCGGCTCGCCCGGAAGCGGAAAGAGTATGCTTGCCAAAAGGCTTCCCACAATTCTTCCGAATATGACCTTTGAGGAGTCAATAGAATCGACAAATCTTTATTCGGTAGCAGGAATTTTAGATCCCGAAACTCCACTTGTTACAAAGCGTCCGTTCAGAAGCCCGCATCATACGATTTCCCAGGTAGGATTAACCGGCGGCGGAACAATCCCAAAGCCGGGGGAAATATCCCTTTCTCACAACGGACTTTTGTTTTTAGATGAGCTAGCCGAGTTTGATAGAAAAACCTTAGAGGCCCTACGCCAGCCGTTAGAGGACGGTGTGGTGACAATTTCAAGAGCGTGGGGGAATATTACATATCCTTGTTCGGTTATGCTGGTTGCCGCTATGAACCCTTGTCCGTGCGGATATTACGGTCACCCAACAAGGAAGTGCATATGTTCATCAAAACAGGTAGCAAGGTATCTATCCAAGATTTCAGGGCCTTTAATAGATAGATTTGATATTCATTTAGAGGTTGCTCCTGTTGAGTATGAAAGTATATCTTCAAGTGAAAAGGCTGAAACCTCAGCACAGATAAGAGAGCGTGTTTTCGAGGCGAGGGAAATTCAGAACAGAAGATTCAAGAACACAAAAATAACCTGCAATGCTAATATCACATCCGATATACTCCACGAGGTATGCCCTATGACTGACGATGCAAACACTACAATAAAATATGTATTTGAGAAGATAGGGTTGTCCGCTCGTGCATATGATAAAATAGTCAAGGTTGCTAGAACTATTGCAGATATGGATAAGAGTGATGTTATAAGAAAGGCACATATTGCTCAGGCTGTTCAGTATAGAAGTCTGGATAGGAAGTATTGGCAGTAGTTTAAGTTTAATAGACAATGGATAATTAAAACCAATAGATAAAAAAGCATTCGAAAAAAATTCGAATGCTTTTCTCTTGCCTCTTGCTTCCGGTATCTTGACTCCGGCAGTAATTGTACAATGTCCATTATCAATTGTCAATTGATTTCATAAGTTTATATTCAATACTATCTACCAAAGCCTTAACAGAAGCATTGATAATATCGGTAGATGCACCGACCGTTGTCCACACATCCTTGCCGTCAGTTGACTCTATCAATACCCTTACCGCCGCCGCAGTAGCAGAAGCCGTGTCAACAACTCTTACCTTATAGTCGATAAGGTTTATCTGAGGTAATACATCGGGGTAATATTCAGAGAGTGCGTTTCTTATTGCCTTGTCGAGGGCGTTAACAGGGCCGTTACCCTCATCGGCAGCCATTTTGCTTTTGTTCGCAACCTTTACCTTTACCATAGCGCTGGACGATAATTCACGCTCATTCTCAGGCTCGGAGAGAACCTTAAAATATTCAATATGGAAAAACGGTTCAATGAGCCCTAGAAATCTTTTTACTAAAAGCTCAAAGGAAGCGTCTGCGGCTTCGTATTGAAAGCCTTTCTGTTCTTGGATTTTAAGCATTTCAAGAATGTCTGAGAGAACAGGCGAGCCTTTCTCGACATCTGGAAGAAAAGCCTTTATCTTTGAAAGTATTGCTGTTCGTCCTGAGACCTCGCTTAATAGGAACTGGCGCTCGTTTCCGACTTCACTCGGATCAATATGCTCAAAGGATTTTGAAAGCTTTGAAACTCCGTCTATGTGCATACCGCCCTTGTGAGCAAATGCCGATTTCCCGACATATGATAGCCCGTCTGACAGGGTTATGTTAGAAAGCTCTGCTATGTATCTTGCATAGGAAGTCAGATTTTTCATAGAAGATTCAGGTATAACCTCATATCCTAGCTTTAGCTGAAGATTCGGAATTACAGTTGAAAGACAGGTGTTTCCGCACCTCTCACCGATGCCGATAAATGTTCCCTGAACACTTGTTGCCCCGCCGATGACGGCAGAAACGGTATTTGCAACAGCACATCCCGAATCGTTATGGCAGTGGATACCTACCTCGCAGGATACAACCTTGCAAACCTCTTTAACTATCTCCTCAATCTCGTGGGGAAAGCAGCCACCGTTTGTGTCGCACAGTGCAATAGATTTAGCACCGGCTTTTTCAGCAGTTTTTAGAGTTTCTATCGCATACTCAGGATTGTTTTTATATCCGTCAAAGAAATGTTCTGCATCAAAGAAAACATATTTTCCTTTGTCGGTGAGGTATTTCACCGTATCGTAAATCATATTAAGGTTTTCTTCAAGGGTCGTGTTTAGAATCTTAGTTGCGTGAAGATCCCAGCTCTTGCCGAAAATTGCAACATAATCGCATGGCACTTCTGCCATTACATATACCGATTTATCGTCTTTCACATCAGTATTTACCCTTCTTGTCGAGCCGAATGCAACGATTTTGGAGTGTGAAAGCTCTATGCTCTTGCTTGCCTCGAAAAACTCTTGATCCTTCGGATTTGAAAATGGGTTTCCAGCTTCAATAAAATCTATGCCGATTTCATCAAGAGCCTTTATAATCGCAATTTTATCCTGAACCGAGAAGTTCATATTTTCTCCCTGAGCGCCGTCTCTCAGGGTGGAATCATAAATTGAAACTCGCATATATAATCTCCATTCTTTTGATGTATTAGTCGTCTATCTCAATTTCCATAATCTGATCGTTTATATCAGCTCCGGCAGGAACCATTGGCAGAACATTTATGTCCTTGTGAATCCTGCAATCTAAAAGGCAGGGCTTGCCCGATTTTAAAGCCTTTTCAAGAACAGGCTTTATATCCGATTTCTTTGAAATAACATAGCCGTCAATTCCAAACGCCTCGGCAAGCTTCAGGAAATCCGTATTTCTATCAATGTTCGTTTCAGAGAAATGCTTTTTATAGAAAAGTCTCTGCCACTGACGAACCATTCCCAGAACATTGTTGTTGAACACAAGCTCAATTACGGGTATATTGTGCTTCTTAATGGTTGATAACTCGTTCAAGTTCATAAAGAAGCTACCGTCGCCTGCAATATTTATAACAGGCTTGTCTGGGTTTCCGAGCTTTGAGCCTATTGATGCACCCAGTCCATAGCCCATTGTTCCTAAGCCGCCGCTTGAAGCAAACTGCCTTGCGATTTTAAAGTTATAGAACTGTGCCGCCCACATCTGATGCTGACCAACTTCTGTAGTTATAATTGCCTTGCCATCAGTCAACTCATCAAGCGTGGTTATAACATCGCTGGGCAAAACCTCACTATCCTTTTCAAAAGGCTTCATATGAAGTGGAAATTCCTTTTTCCACGCTTTAATTTCATCAATCCATGAGCTGTGGTCTTGTTGAGAAAGAAGGCTGTTCAGCTTATTTATTATGTATTTAACATCGCCGTTCACAGCCAGATAAGCGTTGATGTTCTTTCCAATTTCGGCTGGGTCAATATCAATATGTATTATCTTCTTTCCATTTGCAAAGGTATCTGCATTACACAAAACTCTGTCAGAAAACCTAGAGCCAAACACAATTAAAAGATCACAGTTCTGAAGAGCCAGTGCACTGGTTTTTGTTCCGTGCATACCAAGCATACCAGTGTAAAGCTCATTTGTATTGTCAAAAGCACATTGTCCCATAAGCGAGAGAGAAACAGGTGCATCAATTTTCTTAACGAGAGCTTCAAAATCATCCTTAGCGTCAGCCGAAACAACTCCGCCGCCTGCGTAAATAAAAGGCTTTTTACTTTCTTTGATAAGTTCGGCAACTTTGTCACACTCTTCATTTATGTTATCAGGATTGTGATAAACAGGCTTAACAGGGGACTTCTTTTCGTATTCGCATATAGCGGCGGTAATATCCTTTGGTATATCAATCAGCACAGGACCTTTTCTGCCCTCGTTTGCGATATAAAAGGCTTCTCTGATCGTGTCAGCAAGCTTAGTTATATCCTTTACAATATAGTTGTGCTTTGTGATAGGCATTGTTATACCGCAAATGTCGACCTCCTGAAAAGAATCAAGTCCAAGCAGCGAAGTGCCGACATTACCTGTTATTGCAACAAGAGGAATCGAATCCATATGTGCTGTTGCAATTCCTGTTACAAGATTTGTTGCCCCAGGACCTGATGTAGCAATTACCACACCTGTTTTGCCTGTTGTTCTTGAATATCCATCGGCTGCGTGACAAGCACCCTGCTCGTGAGCAGTGATGATATGCCTTATTTTTTTCTTGTACTTGTAAAGCGCATCATAAATATTCAGAACAGCACCGCCCGGATATCCAAATACAGTGTCAACCCCTTGTTCTAAAAGACATTCGATAATAATATCAGAACCGTTTAATTTCATATTGATCCCCATTCCTGCGTATTACCTACGCTTTTTTTACCACTTATTTTTATTGCCTTCAATAAAAAACGCCCCACTCGAAAAGCATAAACTTTAAGAGACGAAGCGAAAACCGTTCGTGTTACCACTCTTATTCGGTAATGGTTTTATGTATATCCATTACCCTCGTAAGCATCTGACAATGCTTTACTCTATAACGGGAGTTCCCGAACAAGCTTACTGAGAAGTTCAGCCGTCAGCTCAGAGGTGATAAAATACTGGTCAAATCTTACTGACTCGCATCGACCGTCAGCTTTCTGAAAAGACTAAAACCGATTCGTCCTCGTCACAGCTTTTACACTAAAACAATTATATACAAACAAAAAGTATTTGTCAAGCGTTTTTATTAAGATAATTAAAAGACCTGACGCAAATTTGTCAGGTCAAGTTTGTTGATTATGCGACTAAGCCGATAAGCCGAGTTTTGTCGTGTGCGGTAATCTATCTAGACCTTATGTCGCCATAAGGCTCAAGCCCCCTATAAGCCAAAGCCTGACGAGCAGCCATTGACTTTACGCTTACCATTGGAGTTGCATCGGATAGGGTTTACATGGCAATACGGTCTCCCGTATTCCGGTGAGCTCTTACCTCGCCATTCCAACCTTACCTTATAAAAAGGCGGTATATTTCTGTTGCACTAGCCCTAAGGTCGCCCTCGGCTGCCGTTAGCAGCTATCCTGCTCTGTGATGCTCGGACTTTCCTCTGAACGTAACGCCGTCCAGCTACCGCATAGCTTACTCGCAAGGGAAGTATAGCATACTTTTTTTACATTGTCAAACAAGATTTATTTTAAAATTGATAATGGAAAATTTACAATGGACACCACCGAGCCGGTGGTGGCTCTCTGCCTTTGGTAAGTGCAAACTGCCCAAAGGCAGCAGGCAGCCAGCGTCACGCTAGTCTTGCTTCTTGCCTCTTGCATCTAGGTACTAGCCTGCCGTTGCACAAAGTAAATACTTATTTCAAACTTACCAAAGGCAGCAGGGCAACCAGCGTCACGCTGGTCTTGCATCTAAAAGAAAAAGGACCTCTTTCGAGATCCTTTTATTTATAATGTTTATATAATGCAGTTTTATTACTTTCTCTTCTTTGTGAGAACGATTGCGCCGCCTGCAAGAGCAAGACCGATAAGAGCAAGACCTGTCTCTGCACCGGTATTCGTATTTGATGTTGTGTTAGAAGCAGTTGTATCTGCTCCGCCGCCTACTGCAGACTGTGTAGCATTTGTATTAGAATTTGTATTTGCACTTGATGCATTTTGTGAACCGCTGTTAATACCTTTTATATCAAAAGTAACCTCTAAGCTCTTTGACCAATCTATTGCAGCCTGATCAATAGGAGGATTATCCTTTGTTTTACCATAGGTATTGTAGATCTCAATTCTGTAGTTAGTATTCTGATCTTCAATATTTCCATAGAGGACCTTTTTTGCGTCAAATTTTAATTCTTTACCGTCCTGCTTGATGCTCTTTAATGTGCACTTGATGTCATCTTCTGAGTATGTACCGTTTTCTTTAACGCCGTTCTTTAACTCACCCTTTGCATCAAACTTTTCAGCCTTCAAAATACCTGTGATATCAACACAGAATACTGCTGCACCGGTAGCCTCAGGTGTTGCAGGTCCGTGAGGGTTATCGCCCTCAGAGTTCTTTGTAACAGATTCTTTTGTGATAGAAACAGTGTATTCACCGTCTTTAGTAATATAAGCGTCATTACCGTAAGGAGCTCTTTCAGCAACTCCTGTTCCGATACCGTTTTTAGCGCTCATACTTTGCCACAGCCAGTCATGATCTGCAAACATTAAAAAGGCATCATAACCTTCTTTAGCAGAAGCAGAAAAACTTGCACAGGTAGAAACTGCTAATGCTGTTGCAGCAACACCTGCAAAAATTCTTTTAAGTTTCATATTCGAAAACTCCTTTTCTTATTATTTTACATAATAATTTTACTATAATTGCATCAATTATTCAATGTACTAAATAGCCAAAAAAAGTAATGGAATATTATCTATTTTTCACAATTGATTATATGCATTATTTCTTTCTTTCCTGAATTCGTCTTGTTATTTCGAGAAGCGGACGGGTCGGTACAAATTTAGAAGCACATACGGAAAGCTTCATTCCCGCAGTCGGAACGATAATCATTTTTCGATTTTCAAACATATTGTAAAGCGCATATTTTGCACAATATTTTTTGTTTATTCCTTTCATCTCAAATTTTACGTCGGCAACGTCGTTAAATTCTGTATCGACAGGTCCGGGACAGAGAGCGCCGATATACACGTTGCTCCCCATATCCGAAAGCTCTGTGTTGATAGCACGCGTGAAGTCCACCACATAAGCCTTTGTTGCATAATAGGTTGCCATAAGCGGTCCGCCTGCCATCAGTCCTGCTGACGACGCAACATTTAAAATATAACCATCGTCCTTTTTTACAAAGTCTTTTAAAAACAGCTTTGTGAGAATATGAACAGCCTTTATATTTACATTTATCATATTAAGCTCTTTATCAAGATCAGTTTCAGTAAAGCTTCCGCAAAGACCAAACCCTGCGTTATTGATAAGAACAGAAATGTCCTTTTTCTTGACCGCTTTATAAAGTTCTTTACATTCTTCCTCTTTTGATAAATCGCAGACAATAATCTCAGAATGTGTTTCTAAAAGCTTTTGCAATTCCAGAAGCCTGTCCTCACGGCGGGCAACTAAAATAAGATCATATCCCAAATGACTCAGAATTCTTGCCATTTCATAGCCTATTCCGGAGCTTGCTCCTGTTACAAGTGCTGTTTTCATAAAGATTCCTTCTTTCATGAGAATATTATGGGGTTATTATAACCCAAAATTCGTAAATTTACAAGGAAATAAGTCAATAATTATTTCACATAAAAATTTTCTCATCAGAAACTCGTTTTAAAACAATCGCCGTTTACATTTTAAATTATCAGGTATATAATATATTAAAGTACATAATAAAATTGAAGAGTTTTTATAGAAAGGGGATTTTTTTATGGATCATTCAAAAAAGGCAGTAGAACTTTTCAAAAGCGGATATAATTGCTCTCAGGCAGTTTTCGGAGCTTATGCTGACGAGCTTGGGATTGACTTTGATACCGCTGTTAAAATCTCGTCGTCGTTCGGCGGTGGAATGGGGAGAATGAGAGAGGTCTGCGGTGCATTGACAGGAGCGTTTATGGTTATCGGAATGTTAGAAGGCGGCTATGACGCTAAAGATAATAAAGCCAAAGCCGAGCATTATAAAAACATTCAGGAATTTGCTGAGGATTTCAGAATTCAAAACGGCTCAATAATCTGTCGGGAACTTCTTGGACTATCCAAAAAGGGAGCAGATAACCCTGTTCCTGAGCTGAGGACAGAGGGATATTATAAAAAAAGACCTTGCGTCGAGCTGGTAGAACTCGTCGCAAAGAATTTGGATGAAAAATATTTTAGTCATTAAAAGTAATGCAATACTTTTAATAATTTATTGACACCTCTATCAAAATATGTTATATTATAGATAACAAAGTTCAAGGGTTAAACGATTATGTGCAAGGCAACAAATATCCAACATTTACCGGAAGAACTTAAAATGATGACCTTTATCAGCGATGCACAGAATAGTTCTTTGGACTTTAATTATAGGGCGTAGTATGTTTAAGCGTACTGCGTTGTTTAAAATTTTTTAGGAGGTATATTATGGCAAAGAAAGCATTAAATTTATTGACCGCATTGGTGATGGTTATCAGCTTGATGGGTGTTTTGCCTGCGGTGACCGCATCGGCGAGCGAGGTTGCAAGCGGAAAATGTGGAGATAATGTAACCTGGACGCTTGATTCAGACGGAGTTCTCACTCTCTCCGGTGATGGCCCAATGTATTTCTATGATGATGGTGGATATGGGAAGACATATAAAGACTGGGAATATTCTGAATATGCAAGCCAGATCAAAGAGCTTATAATTGAAGAGGGTGTTACAACTGTTGGCCCGTCCGCATTCGGTCATACTGTATTGCACCTGGGTTCGACTGAGGTTGCATATCCAAATCTAAAAAAAATCACGTTACCGTCAACCATGGAAACAATCCAAATGGCTGCATTTATGGCTTCTGCTGTTGAAAATATAACATTTCCTGAAAACATAAAATTAGCGAATTTTGCATTTGAATATTCATCACTCAAAAATGTAACAATTCCTAAAGGCGCAATAATTGAACCGGAAGCATTCAAGTCATGTGAATCTCTTGAAGAGGTTACACTTAATGGAAATGTAAGTTATGGACACGGCTCGGGTTGGGGTAATGAAAATCATAATGAATTTATTTTTAATGAATGCACTGCTCTTAAAAAGGTGACTGTGTTAGGTGCCGGAACGGTTGTTCAGAGATCTATTTCTATAGAAAAAGGTCTGCCAAATACTATGTTTTATGGTTGTACAGCTTTAACGGAGGTAATAATCAAGTGTGATGACCTTGAATATGTAGGAAAAGTTTCTACAAATGAAGTGAATAGTGAAACCTTCCCACACAATGGCACATCCTCATTGAAGTACGAAAATAAAATAAAATATTATATTATTGAAAACAGCACCACTGAAAAAACCTTGAAAAATGCAGGATATATAACTAATACATCAGATAATTATGAGTATATTCTTGGTACATCAGCTCTCGAGGCAGTAATAGCAAAGGCAGAGGAGGCTATTGCTTCAAGATTATACACAGATGAAACGGTTGCTGCATTGGAAAAGGCTATAAATAAAGGCTATGCTGTTATGAATGATCCTGCTTCTGTTCAGAAAGATGTTGATATGGTGATTAGGAACATAAATAACGCTATTGAGGCTCTTGAGTTGAGACCGGACGGTCCAAAGCCACCGGATGAGAGTGACCCATCAGATCCATCAACCCCATCAGACCCGTCCGAATCAGACCCGTCCGACCCGTCAACCCCATCTGATAGCTCTGACCCAACAAGCCCATCAAAGCCGACAAATCCGACAAACCCAACAGGCGGTAATGTTAAAAAGACAACGTCACC
>CANQJW010000010.1 GCA_947624345.1 uncultured Clostridia bacterium
TTTTTAGCATTTTCATTATACCATATTTTGAAGTTACTTCTCTTTTTTATTGGGTCATATCATTTTAGCACATACATAAATTTATAATTATTCGTGTGTATTTCTTTCGGATTTATGATATACTAAATAAATAGTGTGCATTAGAAATAATAAGCAAAATGTATTGACATTTCGGTTTGATAGTGTTAAACTATATTTGTGTATTAAATAGTTACTGCGATGAAAGGGAAGCTGAATATCAAAATTGTATTCTAAAGAGAATTTTGCCTTGGCTGAAAGCAAAATGAATATGTGATTTTCAGATACCGCCCTTGAGCTCCGTCTAATAAACGGCGTAGGTCTGCGTTAAAGGCACTAATGAGTCGCAATTTTTTTGTGAGAAATTGGGTGGAACCACGATTTATCGTCCCAAGGGTGTTTATCCTCGGGACTTTTTTTATTTTTCAGGAGGTGCTTATGAGCTTCAAGAAAAAAGGAGCGTTTATAACTTTCTTTTTGTCGGTAGCTGCTGAGATTGCGGTTATGGTGATATTTTTGCTTGCAGTAAATCACAAAATGATTATGTATGTAGCACTTCTTCTGGCAATAATGCTTTTTGTGCTTGTTTATTGGGCGAACACCGCATTCAAAGAGTTAAGCGTTAATAAAGAGGGCAAGAGCATTCTTTCAAAACGAACAAATACTATTTTTAATATAGTAAGTACAGTATTGAGTGTAGGTCTGTTGCTTGTGGGCGTGTTTGTATTTGTGGATTATTACTATTATCCTATTTTCAGTAAACGATAAAATTTGATTATTATTAGGAAGGAAGATAAATATGATTAAGTTAACATTGAAAGACGGAAGCGTAAGAGAAGTTGAAAGCGGAATTTCTGCCGCTGAAATTATAAAGGGCATTGGAATGGGTCTTTATAAGGCAGCTTGTTCTGTTAAAATCAACGGCGAGGTAAAGGACATAAGAACAGTTATAGACAGCGACTGCGAATTTGAGGTTCTGACATTTGACGATCCTGACGGAAAGAAAACTTTCTGGCATACGGCATCGCATATTCTTGCTCAGGCTGTTAAGCGTCTTTATCCTGAAACTCTGCTCGCAATAGGTCCTGCTATTGACAACGGTTTCTATTATGATTTTGACAGGGAAACTCCGTTCACAACAGAGGAGCTTGAGAAAATAGAAGCCGAGATGAAAAAAATCGTTAAGGAAGGTCTTGAGCTGGAGCAGTTTGAGCTTCCACCTGAAGAGGCTATAAAGTATCTTGAGGAGCAAGGCGAGATATATAAGGTTGAGTTATGTAAGGAACATTCTGATAAGGGCGAGCCTATCTCTTTCTATAAGCAGGGAGAATTTACCGACCTTTGCGCAGGACCTCACCTTATGACGACCGCACCCGTCAAGGCTTTTAAACTTACCTCTTGTACGGGTGCCTATTGGCGTGGAAGCGAAAAGAACAAGATGCTTTCGAGAATCTATGCAACAGCATTTCCTAAAGCTAGTGAGCTTCAGGAATATCTCGACCGCCTTGAGGAGGCTAAAAAGCGGGATCACAGAAAGCTTGGCAAAGAGCTTGGACTTTTCACCCTTATGGACGAGGGTCCCGGATTCCCGTTCTTCCTGCCAAAGGGTATGATTTTAAAGAACACGCTTATTGACTACTGGAGAGAGGTTCACACCAAAGCCGGCTATCAGGAAATTTCTACGCCTATGATGATGAACAGGGCGTTGTGGGAGCGTTCGGGACACTGGGATCACTACAAGGACAATATGTATACAACGGTGATAGACGAAACTGACTTTGCAATCAAGCCTATGAACTGTCCCGGAGGACTTTTGGTTTATAAAACTCAGCTTCACTCATATCGTGACTTGCCTTTAAGGCTTGGCGAACTTGGACTTGTTCACCGACACGAGCTTTCAGGAGCTTTACACGGACTTATGAGAGTACGCTGCTTTACGCAGGACGACGCTCATATCTTTATGACAAAGGAGCAGATAAAGGACGAGATAAAGGGAGTGGTTGCACTTATTGACGAGGTTTACAGTCTGTTCGGTTTCAAATATCATGTTGAGCTGTCGACCCGTCCGGAGGATAGTATGGGAAGCGATGAGGATTGGGAAGCAGCTACCGATTCACTGAAGGACGCACTTGAGGAAATAGGTCTTGACTTTGTTATCAATGAGGGCGACGGAGCATTCTACGGACCTAAGATAGACTTCCATCTAGAGGATTCACTGGAAAGGACATGGCAGTGCGGAACTATCCAGCTTGACTTCCAGCTTCCTGAAAGATTTGAGCTTGAATACACTGGCGCTGACGGAGAAAAGCACCGTCCTGTAATGATTCACCGAGTTGTGTTCGGAAGTATAGAAAGATTTATAGGAATTCTTATCGAGCATTTTGCAGGAGCATTTCCGCTTTGGCTTGCTCCGGAACAGGTTAAGATCATTCCTGTATCGGATAAGCAGCTTGACTATGCAAAGGAGCTGCTCTCTAAGCTAGAGGCTGAACATATCAGGGCATCTATTGATGACAGAAGCGAGAAAATGGGATATAAGATCCGTCAGGCTCAGCTTGAGAAAATACCATATATGCTTGTTGTCGGAGACAAGGAAATGGAGGACGGCACAGTTTCAGTGCGTTCTAGAAAAGACGGAGACGCAGGAAAGATTGCAGTAGATAAGCTTGTAGCTAAGCTTGTGGAGGAGATTAAGACAAAGGCAAGATAAGATAAATCAATGGACAATTATAATGGAAAATTGATTTATATGTGAGAAATCCGGATATCGTTTTGGTATCCGGATTAGTTTTTATTATTTTTTTGAGAATTATTTTCCTGTTATGAGGAAATCTATAGATTTATTAGAAGGTATATTACTATTAGCGTCTATTAGCGTCCAGAAAAAATCCGGACGCTTTTCTCTTGTCTCCGGCTTCGTATTTCTAACCTTTAACTTCTAATAGAACCCTTAATAAATTGTGAATAAAATTAAACATTTTATTGCCCCACATTTATATTTATAAAAAGTTTATCTTTTTAAGTGTATGTTGCACAAATGGTTTGGCATATATTTGTACAAAGTAAACAGTTTATGTTAATTTGCACAAAATAAAGTATTATTTTAATCTTGTCAAAAACCTTGACAAACAGTAGTAATATTGCTATAATTATACCTGTAAAAGTATATTCATTTTGAGCAAAATCACAACAATGTATCTCTAAAAATGCGTTTTTGTAGTTCGTTCAGGCTAAAAGCGCCTAAATGTATTGCATATCTTGTTCAAAAAACACATTATGTGCAATTTGCACAAAACATAATTAAATACTATGTCAGAGAGAAGCTGTGAGCGTTATTCTTTCCACAAAAGCCGTTTTCTGTGATTTCACGACGGGAAACCACTCACTACCCGATTATGATGGAGGTCGCAGATAAGGTTTATACATTAGAGGACGGTGAGATTGTTGGCTGATGATTTCACTCAAAAGATATCAACCCAATGGTGAATATATCAAAATTTAAGTCGTAGCTTGGCTTAAACCTAAAAGCAGAATTTATTTTAGAAAGGTGGATTTATAGTGAGAAAAAAATTGTTAAAGCGTACGCTTTCTTTTATATTAGCGCTTGCTATGATAGCTACAAGCGCTTCTGCTGTTATGGCAGATGACGCAGAAAACTCAAGTGCTGATAAAAGTACGCAGACAACAGCTGTTGAAGATATAGATAATATTGATTTATCATCTTCAAGCAATACTATTTCTTACACTGAGTACCGTGAAAAATATGCTGAAGCAGAAAGACCAGCTGTTTCGGATAATGAAGGGTACATCTACGGGGGAAATCAAACAAAATTCAAAGCCGGTAAAGGAGCAGAGGTTTCAAAAACAACGGTTGACGGAAGGAAGGCTCTTGATTGGTCAAATCAGGAGGGTAAGGTTTCTTTCCCGATTAAGGTTGCAAAGACCGGAGTTTATAACATGAAGATTGTTTATGAAATTCCTGCAGGAGGTGCAACAGAAGTTGAGTTGGATTTAAAAATCGACGGCAAGACACCTTACGATACCGCTTCGAGAATTACTCTTGATAAGAGATGGGTGAGCGAATCGGAGATCCAGCAGGACTATCACGGCAATGATATAAGACCTGGTCAAATTGAGCAGGTCTGCTGGCAGGAAAAATACCTTGCAGATATAGACGGACTTTATGACGATCCGCTTTGGTTCTATATTGAAGAGGGAGACCACACTATTTCTTTTGAATCTACCAAAGCAATGGTTGCTATTGAAAGCATAAAGCTGTATCAGCAGGAAGAACCTGACGCTTATCAGGCTCCTTCAGAGGCAGAGCTTTCTAAAAATAAAGACGCTGATGTTGTTATGCTTGAGGGCGAAGACGCAGCATATAAGACAGACAGAGTTCTTTATCCGACAAGTGATAAGGATTCTTATCTGACATCGCCTTCAGATCCTAACAAAACAAAGTATAACACCATCGGTGCTGCAAACTGGTCACAAGCTACGCAGACAATTACATGGACATTAAATATTGAAACCTCGGGTTATTATAAACTTGGAATAAGAGCAAGACAAAACCAGATGAGAGGATTCTATTCAAACAGAAGAATTCTCATAGACGGGGTTGTTCCGAACGAGGAATCGGATCAGGTTAAATTCTATTACAACACAGAATGGGATGTAACAACTCCGAAGGACGCCGACGGTAATATTATTTATTATTATCTTGAAGCAGGCAAGCACGAGCTATCTATGGAAGCTGTTCCTGGTGAAATCGGAGAGGTTATGTCGGTGCTCGACGACGTAGTTTATGAAACTACAAGCTATTACAGAAGAGTAAGACAGATTACAGGACCGGATCCTGACGAATACAACAACTATATGATTGATGTTGCTATTCCATCTATCGTTCCTGATTTTAAAGAGCTGGCAAAAACTTTAAGAGATACAAAGGCATACATAGAAGGCTTGACAGGTACTGCCGGAACAGAGGCAGTTACACTTGAAAAAATGGCTTTGGTTCTTGACCAGTGTATAGAAAGACCTGACGATATTCCGTCGCTTCTTTCTCAGATCAAGGATAACATCACATCTGTTTCTTCGTGGGTAAGAGAATACAGAGGTCAGCCTCTTGAAGTCGATTTGATTGAGGTTGCTCCGGCAAGCAAAGACTTCACTTCCGCAAAGAAAACATTCTTTGGCGGACTTAAGTTTGGATTTGACGCATTTATAGGTTCATTCTTCTCTGACTATAACTCACTTTCAGCAGAGAGCGAAGACAGCATTACGGTTTGGGTTTCACTAGGACGTGACCAGGCTCAAGTAGTAAACCAGATGGTTGACAGTGATTTCAATCCTAATTCGGACACAAAGGTTTCTATCAACCTTGTACAAGGAGGAGTTGTTGAAGCAACTCTTGCAGGAAAGGGTCCGGACGCGGTATTGTTCCTCGGAGGAGACTTCCCTATTCAGCTTGCTGCAAGAGGAGTTCTTACCGACTTGACAACCTTTGACGATTACGACGAGGTTATGTCACGCTTCCAAAAGGATGCTACTACACTATATAAATACAATCAGGGCGTTTACGGAATTCCTGTAAGCCAGCTTGTCCCGATGATGTTCTATCGTACAGACATTCTGGCAGAGCAGGGAATCAACCCTGAGAGAGATTTACAGACCTGGGATCAGTTGATTTCAATACTTCCTCAGTTACAGAGAAACTATATGGAGGTAGGTTTAATACTTCCGATAGCACAGAACTTAGGTAACGGTATTACGACCGTTTCTACAACTACAGAGTGCGGAAGCACATTCGCATCGCTGATTTTACAGCAGGGCTTGAACTACTACACTGAGGACGAGACAAAGACTACATTTGATACTCAGGAAGCTGTTTCTGCATTTGAGAAATGGACGAAGTTCTATACTACATACAGCTTTGACCAGACATATGACGCATTCTCAAGATTCAGAACGGGAGATATGCCGATTTTGATTAAGGAATACAACTTCTACAATCAGTTGGCTGTTGCGGCTCCTGAAATCAAGGGCTGCTGGAACTTTAAACAGATCCCTGGAACAGTTCAGGAGGATGGCTCGATAAGCCACGCTTCAAACTCTTCGGGAACTTGCGGAGTTATCTTCAAGAAGTGCAAGAACCAAGAGGCTGCATGGAATTTCTTAAAGTGGTTTACTTCTACCGAATCGCAGGTTGAATATGCAAATGATATTGAAGCTATTATGGGTACAATGGGTAGATTTGATACAGCCAACCTTGAGGCATTAGATGGCGAGTCATGGTCGACAACTGAGGTTGCAAAGATAAAGGCTCAATTTGCAGAGCAGGTTGAGATTCCGGTTATTCCGGCATCTTATGCAGTTACAAGAAATGTTATGAACGCATTCAGAGAAACTGTAAATAACGCATCAAACCCAAGAGATACGTTAATGTGGTACAACAAGGACATCAACGCTGAGATCAAACGTAAGCTTGAAGACCTTAGTATGTACAAATATGATGAATAGGAGGGAGTAATAAGTAATGGCAAAATCAAATGAAGCTATTGAAGTGCAGCCTGTATTGATGAAAGATAGAGGCAAATTAAGATACACCCTTCATCAAATGAGAGTAAATATCGGTTGCTATGGAATGCTTGCTCCTTTCATGATATTGTTTACAATATTTATGATTATCCCCGTTATAATGTCACTTCCTATGGGATTTACAAACTTTAATATGGTGCAATTTCCAAAGTTTATCGGATTATCTAACTTTTATACCTTGTTTTTAAACGATGATATATTCCTAACAGCGGTTAAAAACACATTGGTGTTCGCAATTTTCACAGGTCCTTTCAGTTATGTTTTGAGCTTTTTCTTAGCTTGGCTCATAAATGAAATGCACCCAGCACTTAAAACAATATTCACATTCGTGTTCTATGCTCCTTCAATGACACCGTCAGTTTATGTAATCTGGCAGCTGTTGTTCTCGGGAGATACCTATGGATATTTTAACTCGGTATTACTAGACTTAGGCTTCATAAACGCACCGGTTCAGTGGCTGACAGATACAGCTTATATGTTCGGAGTTGTTATCGTAGTTCAGCTATGGATCTCAATGGGTGCAGGATTCTTAGCACTTCGTGCAGGGTTCCAGAACATTGACAAGTCTATGTACGAAGCAGGAGCTATCGAGGGAATTAAAAACAGATGGCAGGAGCTTTTTACCATCACAATTCCTTCAATGGGACCACAGCTTTTATTTGCAGCTGTACTCCAGATTTCGGCAGCATTCACAGTCGGAGTTGTTGGACAGTCACTTATCGGTCTTCCGTCAACCGACTATAAGGTTCACACGATTATGAACCACGCTACCGACTATGGTACGATTCGTTACGAAATGGGATATGCTTCGGCAATATGTTTCGTTTTGTTTGCGGCAATGCTGTTGGTTAATAAGTTTATTAACTGGCTGCTTGCTAAGTACTTAGATTAGGGGAGGT
Organism: uncultured Clostridia bacterium; assembly: GCA_947624345.1. GTDB lineage: Bacteria > Bacillota > Clostridia > Oscillospirales > Ruminococcaceae > UMGS1601. The sequence continues at coordinate 7,515 of CANQJW010000010.1, forward strand.
GAATACGATATGTCTAAAAAGAGAAAGAAAAAGGATATAGAAAAGCTGAAGGTCAAAGACAAGAAAAAGAGAGTTAACGGCTCCCTTGGCGGAGATATAGTTATTTTCTTGTTTCTGTGCCTGCTTGGAATATTTATGATTTTCCCTATCTATTATGCACTTATCCAATCATTCAAACCGGTGCATGAGCTGTTCGTATTCCCGCCAAAGCTGTATGTTTTAGATCCGACTTTGACAAACTATTCGGATATGTTCAAGATAGCAGCAAGCCTCTGGGTACCGCTTTCAAGATACATTTTTAACAGCGTCTTTGTTACGATCGTTGTAACAATAGCTAACCTGTTCGTATCCTGTATGGCAGCGTTTGTACTTGCAAAGTGCAAATTCCCGGGAAGCAATGCAATCAACAAGATTATTGTAACAGCACTTTTGTTCACATCACAGGCATTATGGATTATGCAGTTCTTAGTAATGGCTTATCTTGGTATGATCAATACATATTGGGCACTCATTCTTCCGAGTATTGCAGCTCCTATGAACCTGTTCTTGATGAGACAGAGTATTTCAACAATTCACGATTCAATGATAGAAGCGGCAAAGGTTGATGGTGCCGGACTGTTCAGAATCTGCTGGGGAATAGTTATTCCAAACTCAAAGCCCGCATTGATGACACTTATTATTTTTGCATTCCAGGCAGCATGGCAGATTCAGGGCGGAGCTCTGATATACTCGGAGGAGCTCAAAACGCTTCCGACAATCTTGCAGCAGATAACCGCTGCGGGTATTGCCCGTCAGGGCGTAACCTTTGCGACAGCAGTATTACTGTTAATTCCGCCGCTGGTCGTATTCATGATAGCTCAGGGTAATGTAATGGAAACAATGGCTAATTCAGGAATTAAAGACTAACGGATAAACATTTAAAATAATATGTAAAGGAAATTAGGTGATAATGGTGTCGAGAATGAAAAAAATTATTAAAAATTTCATCTCATTCGGACTCGCACTAAGCTTGACAGCAACATTAGCTATAACTTCATATGCGAGCGAGCCTTATGTATCATACAACTATGACGCTTGGGGAGATGTAATTGAGTCACAAAGCGGATACAGAGTTGATGAAACAATTACAGGCTATGAGATGGAGCTTACTAAGCTGGCTGATCCGAAGAGTGATTTATTTGTCAGCGAAGATGAGCCTGTTAATCTTTCAGGCGCTTCTGATATCTTCTTTGAAGAGAATACAAACGAATTCTGGATTGCAGATTCAGGTAACGACAGAATTTTAAGAACGGATAAAAATCTAAAACTTATCGGCTGTTATAAGGGCGTAACAGATTCCAAGACATCTGTTGATCCGGAAACAGGTCTTTCAACCTTTTCAAATCCGACAGGTGTATTTGTAAGCATAGATGAGGAAACAAGCAAGCCGATAATTTATATTGCAGATAACAAAAACGCAAGAGTTGTAAGAGCTGAGGTTGAATCGAAGAATTCTGCAAAATGCACTCTTGAGTATGTAAAGCCTGAATCAGAGCTTTATGAAAACGCTTCACAGACATTCAACCCGTCAAAGGTTTTGATCGACAGCACAGGAATTCTGTATGTAGTAGTTTCATCAGTAACAACAGGAGCTGTTGTTTTTGACACAACAGGTGAATTTACGGGATTCTACGGAGCTAACAGAGTTGAGATCACAGCCGCTGTTATCCGTCAGGCTATCTGGAGAAAGTTTGCATCGAATGATCAGATCGCTTCAATGACAAGAAATGTACCTGTTGAATATGCAAACTTTGACATTGACAGCGAGGGATTTATCTACACGGTAACAGAGGCGGCTAATGCTTCTACCGACGCGGTTAAAAAGCTGAATCCTGCGGGAAATAACATCTGGAACACCGCTACCGGTAATGAGTTCAAATTCGGTGATTTACCAGAGTATGCCGATTGTGACACAAGCAATTACTCATCAAGACTTACAGATATTGTTATTGCGAATGACGGAATTATAAATATACTTGACTATGAAACAGGCCGTGTCTTCCAATACACTCAGGACAACGATTTGCTGTTCATATTTGGAACAAAGAACAATACCTCAGACCAGAAAGGTACATTCACTGCTCCGAACGGTATTGAGGCTGTAGGCGAAAAAATCTATGTTATAGACGGCAAGAAAAACGATATAACAACATTTGTTGAGACTACCTTTGGAAAATATGTTCACGAGGCGGCGGCTCTTTATGAAAAAGGACTTTATGAAGATGCTATCGAACCGTGGAACGAGGTAATAAAGAGAGACGGAGGATATGCATTAGCATATTACGGACTTGGCAAGGCTTATCTCAATACTGGAGATTATGATAAGGCTATGGAATACTTCAAGATTTCCGTTTCAAAGGGATCTTATGACAGAGCATATCAGTATGACAGAGATGATTTCTTAAGACAACACTTTACAGCTATTATAGTTATCTTATTTGTATTGATTGTCGCAATACTGGTGATAAGAAGGCTGATAAGAAAGGGCAAGATAAAATTGCCGAAGATAAGTAAGAAAACCGCAAAGGAGGGGAAATAATATGTATGAATTTTCAGAACTCGGTTGGTTAAAGCATGTTATTTTCCATCCGGTTGAGGGCTATGATGATTTAAGGTGGAAGAAAAAAGGCTCAATGAAAATAGCCTTGGTTATCGTACTTTTGCTTTTCGTTGCCATGGTAGTCAACAGACAGCTTACGGGATTCCAGTTTAATACTGCGTATGTAAAGATATTTAATATTGTTCCGCTGTTTGTGCAGAGTATAGTTTACTTCTTTACATGGGTAATAGCAAACTGGGCTTTGTGTACGCTCTTCAACGGAGAGGGAACAATAAAGAGAATATGTATTTATTCGGCTTACGCATTAGTACCGTATATTGCCGGTACATATTTAAGCGTGTTCATCTCGAACTTTATTGTAAGAGATGAGGCAGTGTGGATGAATGTAATCTATTATGTTGGTCTTGGCTGGTCAGTTGTGCTGATGATTCAGGCAATAAGAATCGTTCATCAATATACCTTCCCACAGACACTTCTGTCAATTGCATTTACACTGGTTGCAATGCTGGTAATTTTATTCTTATTAGTTCTTCTGATAAGCTTGTTCCAGCAGGTATATGTATTTATCGCATCAATCTACACAGAGTTGACATATCGGTTCAGGGGCTAAAGGAGGTAATGATTATGCATGAAAAATTAAAAAGATTCATTGTATCTGTATTAGTTGTTACTCTGATGCTTCCCTTCGGAAATCTGGTAGGTTCAACTGATGAAGAAAATGATGCGGATCAAACAAGCACATCTTCAAGCTCGATTGATATTCCGGCAAAAGTAACTGACAAGCAGGCACTTAAAAACTGCAAGAAGGCAGCAGAGGCCGGAAATCTGGAGCTTTGGTATGATGAAGAAAACGAGAGAGTGTGTATTATAGACAACACCACATCAACACCTAACTATTGGTGGAGCACACCTATAAATGCGTTATCTGATGATACACCGCTAAGCACCAGCTCAAGTGGTGATAGCTATATGAAGGACACCCAAAGACAGCAGCTGAATTCAGGTTTGGCGGTTGAATACGGAGATCAGGCAAAGAGAACTGTTTCACCTCTGTATTCAGGAGTTTCTTCAAGAACAAGGGATATCTGTACAACTACAATAAAGACCACAGACAGCGGGATAATTATTACATATGATTTTACGGATGGATTTACTATCCCAGTTGAATATTCCTTGAATGAGGAATCTTTAAAGGTATCGTGTGATACTACAAAAATCAAAGAGAAGAACACTTCTGTTACTGACGGAAAGGTTTTAACCGAGATAAGTCTGACGCCTTCCTTTGGTGCTGCATCATCTGAAGATGACGGCTATATGATAGTTCCGGACGGAAGCGGAGCTGTTATTGAGTATAACAACGGAAAGTCAAGCTATACAAGTTCATATTCTCAAAAAGTTTACGGAAGAGATTATACAATTGTTCCGCTGACGGCTTCTAAGGTTACAGAACAAGCCTTTATGCCGGTTGCGGCAACAGTTACAGGGAAAAAAGCTTTAGTAGCGGTTGCAACAAGCGGTGACGCTAATGTTTCTGTTAATGCACAGGTAAACGGACAGAATAAGCAGACTTATAATAATGTATATTTCGAATTTGAGGTAAGAACCTCTGATGATTTCTATCTGAGTGGTGAGTCTGATCCTCTTAAGGTTTTCCAAGAGGGTAAAATCGCTCAAAAGGAAATTGCAGTAACCTATTATCCTATCGCTAAAGAGGAAGATGTAAACTATGCAGATTGTGCAAAGGTTTATAGAAACTATCTGATTGAGAATAAGGGACTTACATCAACGGTTTCAGAAAATGAATCAAACACATACATTGATTTGTACGGCGGAGTTGTAATGCAAAAATCCATTTTAGGATTACCGTTCAATCTGAAAACCTCGGTTACTTCATTCGATCAGGCAAAGACAATTTTACAAAAGCTTCAGGATAACGGCGTAACGAATATCATTGCAAATTACAACGACTGGACAGATAAATCTATCACAAAGAAGATTTCGACAAAGGCAAGCCCGTCAGGCACATTAGGCGGAAAGAAGGATTTTAATGACTTGATGTCCTTTGCTGAGTCTAATGGAATTCAGGTTTATCCGGCGCTTGATAATATGGAGATGGAAAGCAGCTCTTGGGGTTACTTTACATTCACAAGTACCGCTACACGAGTTTCAAACGCTTATTCACGACAGATAAAGTATAATCCGGCATTCGGAGGGGCTACTGATACTGCCCCGGCACTTTTGACACCAACCGCTTATTCAAAGGTGTTTGACCAGATTATATCAAGCTATAAGAAACAAAACCTTAAAAATGTTTCATTCGGCGGATTTTCTTCCAAGCTTGTTTCAGACTTCTCGAAAAAGAATTTTGCAAGCAGAGAGGATACAATGAATACCATTATCAATGGATATGAACAGGCGAGAGAAGATGTTGGCACAATTTTAGCTGACGGTGCAAACGCTTATATACTTCCATATGTTGACCATATTACGAACATTCCGGTTAATTCAAGCGGATTCAATATCGTTGACTATGATATACCGTTCTATCAGATGGTAGTTCACGGATATGTACCTTATTCAACACAGGCAATAAACAAGAGCTCTAATTCAGAAGATACTTTCTTGCTTGCACTTGCATACGGTTCAGCACTTCACTATGATATGCTGTATGAGCAGAGCTCAAAGCTTTCAGATACTGCATACGGTGATTTGTACTATGCAAACTATGAGGGCTGGATTGAAACGGCTGCTGCTGAGTCAAAGGCTGCTTCACAAGTCTTGAATGCAGTAAGCGAAAAGGTAATAACTAATTATGAAATCGACAGAGAGAACAACATTTTAACAACAACCTATGGAAGCGAGGACGGAACTGCTTCTGAGTCAGTTGTTACGGTTGATTTGAATAACGGTAAGATTTCAGTCGACGGAAATGAAGTTGATCTCAGTGAAATTATCGTGGAAGGAGGCTCACAAGGCTAATGACAAGTAATGATAAGATTAAAACACCTACAAAGGAAGAAGTTAAGGCCCTGAAACCTCCTAAGGGCGTTAAGCAAAAGGGCATAAAGATTCCGTATGAAAGAAGAAAAGCACTTTACGGGTATGCATTCATCGCATTATGGCTGATAGGAACAATTTATTTCTTTATCCTGCCGCTGTTTGAGTCGCTGGTTTATTCTTTTAATGAGACTCAACCTCAACGGGGAGTTATGCATCTCGACTGGAACGGCATAGGACACTATCGTGACGCTTTCAGAAAAGACCCTGACTATTCGCAGTTTCTGGTTGAAATACTAGGTTCAACAGCATTGAAAACACCACTGATTATTATATTCTCAATATTCGTGGCAGTTATATTAAACCAAAAGTTCAGAGGAAGAACCTTTGCAAGAGCAGTATTCTTCCTGCCGGTTATTATTGCGACAGGACCTGTTATCGAAGTTATCAACGGTAATATGAGTACCGGCGGATACTCAGCAGGAGGCGGAGAGCAGTTTAACACGCTCTTTGAAACAAACCTTGTTGACCAATTGCTGGAGTTTCTCGGTATCTATGGTATAAGCGAATCTCTTACCAATACGATTACGACGGTAACCTCTGATATATTCAACCTTGTATGGAATTCAGGTATCCAGATTCTTCTGTTCCTTGCAGCACTACAGAACATACCGTTCTCTGCTAAAGAGGCAGCTCAGATGGAGGGTGCAACCGCATGGGAATACTTCTGGAAGATTACTATTCCATACATAAGCCCGATGATACTTGCAAGCTTAGTTTATACAGTTATCGACTCGTTCGTTGACCCGGAGAATAAGGTTATGAAGCTTATTCTGACGCAGGGAAGCGACTGGAACTATGGATATATGGCCGCCATGGCGTGGGCATACTTCCTGATAGTCGGAGCGGCGCTGGGTATAATTGTTGTGATTATCAATAAGTTTGTATATTACGAAGTAGGATAAGGGGGGATATAGATGGCAACTAAAAAAGAAGAAAAGCGCTTTGAAAAGGAAATGAAAGCCGCTAAAAAAGCTAAGATGAAGGCTATGAAAGCAGCTGGAATCACTTTAAATATCACCCCTGAACAGAGAAGATATAACAGGCGTAAAGCTTTTGTAAGTTCAGTCTGGCCGATATTCAGATTCTTTATTCTGCTTGGCTTGTGTTTTATCATTCTATATCCTTTGATATTTATGTTCTCAACAGCGTTCAGACCGAATGAACAGATGAATGACCCGTCAATTGTATGGATTCCAAAGAGTCTCACTCTTCAGAATATTCAGCAAACCTGGGATGTTATGAAGTACGGAGCAACAGTTTTGAATACTATTAAGCTTAATCTTGTAGCGTCAATTCTTCAGGTTATTACCTGTGCGATCACAGGCTATGGATTTGCAAGATTTAATTTCAAGGGTAAAGGCTTATTATTCGTAATTGTTGTTCTGATGATTATAGTTCCGCCTCAGATTACAACTATTCCGCTTTATATGCAGTATTCATACTTCAACCCACTGGGATTAGTTAAGCTGTTCACAGGCGATACAATTTCTCTTATCAACAACGGACTTACAATGTATTTGCCGGCGTTGTTCGCTAACGGTTTGAGATCCGGACTCTTCATTCTCATATTCAGACAGTTCTTCAGAGGACTTCCGAAAGAGCTTGAAGATGCGGCTTACCTTGACGGTTGCGGACCACTTAAAACCTTTATCGTTGTAATGGTTCCTAATGCTTTGTCGTCATTCCTGACAGTATTCCTTTTTTCAGTTGTATGGTACTGGAATGACTACTATGTATCATCATCCTTCTTCAATCAGAATGATACTGTTGCATTGATGCTGAAAAACCTTACAGCAACCCTTCAGGCAGAGCTCTTTAACAACCAGACGGTTGGTCCTCGTCAGATGATAGTATGGCTCGAGTCAGGTTGTATCTTAGCGATAACCCCTATACTTGTAATGTATATATTCTTACAGAAATACTTTACAGAGGGTATTGAGCGTTCAGGACTTGTTGGATAATTTGATACTATATATTTAGCCGACCGGTTTATTATCGGTCGGTTTTTGTTTATAGGATTTTAATGCTAGTGATATATGAAAATATAAAAAATAACATCATATAGAGTTGTAAAGGGTAAAGCAAATATGTTATAATAACCTCAAGCAACAGTGTTTCACACTGTTATTGTGCTGTCGCACATTTTCGGCTTTCGCCGAAAGGCTTGAGAACATTGTAACAACAATTTAAGGCTTACGCCTTTTGCTTTGCTAACGCAAAGCAGTGAAGCTGTCGCTTCACTGAAATTATGTTATAATAACCTCAAGCAACAGTGTTTCACACTGTTATTGTGCTGTCGCACATTTTCGGCTTTCGCCGAAAGGCTTGAGAACATTGTAACAACAATTTAAGGCTTACGCCTTTTGCTTTGCTAACGCAAAGCAGTGAAGCTGTCGCTTCACTGAAATTATGTTATAATAACCTCAAGCAAAATGAAAAATTAAATTAGTGAGGTAAATTATGAAAACATCAAGCGAGCTTTGGTATGATAAATGGGCTGAGGACTGGAACGAAGCGCTTCCGGTCGGCAGTGGAAGAATCGGCGGAATGGTATATGGAAATCCGTATTATGACAAAATTTCGCTCAACGAGGATTCAATATGGTCGGGCGGATACAGAAAGAGAAACAATATGTCTGCACTTGAAAATCTGCAAAAGGTAAGAGAGCTTTTGTTTGAGGAGAGAATTTCCGAGGCGGAAGAGATAGTGTATGACGCATTTTGTGGAACCCCTGTAAATCAGCGGCACTATATGCCGTTGGGTGATTTTATCATTGACCAGAGAGGCTTGGGGGATATAGAAAATTTCAGAAGAAGCCTAGACCTTGAAACGGCAGTGCAGACTACACAGTTTTCATCAAACGGAGTAAACTTCACTCGGGAGGTTATCGCATCATATCCTGATAATGTTCTTGTCATTAACATTAAGGCTGATAAAAAGGAAAGCATAAGTATACGTTTACATATCGACGGCAGAGACGACTATTTCGACGATAACTCGCCTGTATCGAACGATGAAATTCTTTTTTACGGCGGAATGGGCGGAGAAGACGGAATTAACTTTGCGTCATATATTAAAATCATTCCGACTTTGGGAACAACAAAGCACTTAGGAAGCTTTATAAAGGCTGAGGGCTGTGATGAAGTAACTATTTTAATATCCTGCCGGACAAGCTATCGTTTTGAGGATTATAAAAAAGAGGCAAAAGATGATATTGAAAGGGCTTCAAAGCTGTCGTTTGAAGAGATAAAAGAACGCCATATCAAGGACTATAAGAAGTATTACGACAGGGTTAAATTACAGCTTGAGGATAACAGCGAGGGAAAGTCAGAGCTTCCGACAGACGAGCGTCTGGCTAATATTCAAAACGGCGGAAAGGATAATAAGCTTATTGAGCTTTACTATAATTTCGCACGGTATCTTATGATTGCCGGAAGTCGTGAAGGCACGCTGCCTTTGAATCTTCAGGGAATATGGAACAAGGATATGTGGCCTGCCTGGGGCTGTAAGTATACGATAAATATAAATACTGAGATGAATTATTGGCCTGTTGAAAGCGCCAATCTTTCTGAGCTGGCAACTCCGCTCTTTGACCTTATAGAGAAAATGCGTCCTAACGGAAGGGTTACGGCAAAAGAGATGTATAACTGTGGGGGCTTTGTTTGTCATCATAACACTGATCTTTGGGGAGATACTGCTCCGCAGGATTTGTGGATGCCTGCAACACAGTGGCCTATGGGTGCGGCATGGCTTTGTCTGCATATCTGGGAGCATTATATGTTCACTAGGGATAAAGATTTCTTGAAGGAAAAGTACGACACAATCAAAGAGGCCAGTGAGTTCTTTGTGGATTTTCTTATTGAAAATAAAAACGGTCAGCTTGTAACCTGTCCGTCTGTTTCGCCTGAGAACACATACCTGACAGAATCGGGCGGAAAGGGTTCGCTTTGTATAGGGCCGTCGATGGATAGCCAGATAATATATGAGCTGTTTACAGCGGTTATAAAGGCGAGCGAGATTTTAGGCATTGATGCAGATTATGCTGAAAAGCTAAAATCAATGCGTGAGAAGCTCCCCTCACCTGAGATTGGAAAGTACGGTCAGATAAAAGAATGGGCTATTGATTATGATGAGGTTGAGCCGGGACACAGACATATCTCACAGCTGTTTGCTTTATATCCGGCTGATATGATATCAACCAGAAGAACACCAAAGCTTGCAGATGCTGCAATAGCAACGCTTGAAAGGAGACTTTCTCACGGAGGAGGTCATACAGGCTGGAGCCGTGCGTGGATAATCAATCTTTGGGCAAGGCTTAATGATGGAGAGAAGGTTTATGAGAATATAGCGGCACTTTTATCTCATTCAACGAATAAGAATATGTTTGACAATCATCCGCCGTTTCAGATTGACGGAAATTTCGGAGGTGCAGCAGGAATATCAGAGGCTTTATTACAGAGCATAAATGATGAGCTGATTTTGCTTCCGGCCCTTCCTCGGGAGTGGGGAAGCGGTAAGTTTGAAAACCTTAAAGCAAGAGGAGGATTTACTGTATCCTGCAAGTGGAAAAATTCAAAGCTTAAAGAGGCTCTAATTGTTTCAAACAGCGGTGAAACCTGTAGTCTTGTTGTGAACGTTCCTGTTAAGGTTTTCTGCGACGGTGAGGAGATTAGCTGTGTGGAAAAGAACGGAGCCGTTGTATTTGATACTTGCGTTGGAAAATCCTATGAGGTAAAAACTTCATAGAGGTAAATTGAATCAATATACCAGAATTTACAGAGGTGTATAAAATCGCCGGAAACAGGTATTAAATCAGATTTAGTTGAGAAAATAAACAGTGATAAATATATGTGAAAACATTGCTTAATATTGACAAAAAACACGAAAAAAGGTATAATGATCTCAGAGATTGACGGTTTATATGAGAACAAAGATAAGGAGGATATAATGAGCAAGGAAAGGTTCAGACTTGAAAATAGGCTCGGTACAAGCGGTGTGATATTAACTGTTATTCTGGTTGTTACAACTATAATTACAGGATTGCTTTTAATAGTTTCAAACTTTTTAAGATTTGTTTTAATTAGTTCCAACGGAATGCAGAAATTTCTTGAACCCTTTGGTGTAGAAAGCTCAGCAATTGGGGAAACTTTCGACATAAGCCGTTCGGTAAGCTGGATAGGCTCAACACCAATGTTTATTTTATTGATAGCTGTAATTTTATTTTTGCTTATTATATGGGTTTCTCTTTATAAATTAAACTCAGTTTATGCTTACAGAGCGTTCAGAGGCTATGGAGTATCATTGATATGCATCTCCGGCTTATTGATGGCTTTGGGATTGATAGCAGGTCCTATTGTAAATGGCGTAGCGAAGAGTTTTTTTGCTAACTATGAAAACGCATTCACTATCGGAAAATGGCTGTTAATAATTTCATCGCTTCCTGTTTTTGCGTTAAGTTTGATTGTACTTCTTGTGTCGTTATTTGTGACCTTCCCTGCAAAGACGGATATGAAACGCCCCAGAAAAGACGGCGAAAAAGATGTATCCTTTATTATGGACGATGAAGACGCCGAACAGGCTTTTGACTACTCTCTTTCTGATAAGGCTTTCCTGCCGTCAAATGATGTTGAACCTGCAGAGAAAGAAGCAGCCCATAACACTTGTCCTAACTGTGGGGCGGTGACGAAGGACGGCGAATTATTCTGCACAAGGTGTGGGACTAAGCTAAGATAGCTGTAAGCATTTAGAGTCATATATTTACAAATATCAATTTAAAATTTAATAAAAGGGCTTTTTATATTGTAATATTAACGAAATTTAGGCTTTGTATTTGTTTAGAATTACTATTGAATGTGTGGCAATAATAGTATATAATATAAGCATATATAAGGTATTAAACTCGAAATGGTTTCGAGTGTAATAAAAAAGCAAGGACAAAGGTGCCGCGAATCACATTTACATTAACTATGTGTGTTTTGTAACTGTTTTTGCAGGCATTTTTTGTTTTTGAAAAACAGAAAGGAAGAAAAGACATGAAGAGGAAAGTTTTATGTGCATTGCTTGCTGCAACAATGGCAGTATCTTGTCTTGCAGCTTGTGGTGACAAGTCATCAGACAGCAAGTCAAGCAAAGATACTTTAGTATATGCACAGGGTGCTGACCCAAGAGGTCTTGACCCACAGATCGTTGATGACGGTGAGTCAGCAAAGGTTACAAACCAGATTTATGAAGGACTTTTAACTTATGCTGAAGATTCAACAGAAGTTTTGCCATGCTTGGCTGAGTCATGGGACATCTCACCTGACGGACTTGAGTACACATTCAAGCTCAGAGAAGGCGTTAAGTTCCACGACGGAACTGACTTTAACGCTGAGGCTGTTAAGTTCAATGTTGAGCGTAACACGATCAACAAGACAGAGGATATGACATATGCTGATTTCGTATGGGGATATGTTGACAAGAGTGAAGTGGTTGACGACTACACAATCAAAATCACACTGAAACAGCCTTCAACACCGTTCCTTGCTAACCTTGCAATGGTATTCGGCGCACCTATGGTAAGCCCAACCGCTGCTCAGAGCGGCGACCTTATGAACAAGCCTGTAGGAACAGGTCCTTACAAGTTTGTTAAATGGAACAAGGACGAGGATGTTCAGCTTGTTGCTAACGAGGATTATTGGGATAAAGACAACATGGCTAAGACCAAGAATGTTGTTATCCGTACAATCAAGGATGCTTCAACTAAGATCGTTGAGCTTCAGTCAGGTAATGTAGATATCATTGACGGTATCGACACAACTCAGATGGAAAATCTGAAGAAGGACAGCAATATCACAGTTTCTCAGACACCTGGTATGAACGTAAACTATATGGCATACAACATTGAGAGACTTGACAAGGAAACCCGTGTTGCTATTTCACAGGCTATAAATGTTGATGAAATGGTTGAGACACTCTATAACGGATATGCTGAAAAGGCTACAACGGTACTTCCTTCATTTGTACCCGGATATAGTGCAGACGTTAAGCAGATTGCTTACGATAAGGACGCTGCTAAGGCTACTCTTGAGAAGAAGGGCATTAAGTCAGTTCACATGATTACATACACCAACCCAAGACCTTATAACACTGCAACTGGTCAGACACTTGCTGAGGCAATCCAAGGATACTTAGCAGAGGTTGGAGTAGAGTGTACAATCGACTCTTATGACTGGACAACATATAAGGACAGAACAATCGCAGGCGACTACGATATCTGCTTCTATGGTTGGTCAGGAGACAACGGTGACCCTGATAACTTTATGAACCTTATGAGCGATACAAACGCAGGTATGAACGTAGCAAGATACAACCTTGCTAAGAATAAGGAAGATAAGGCAGATTATAAAGAGTATGCACAGATGATCTCTGACGCTGCTAAGGAGCCTGCTGGCGATTCAAGAAACGCAATGTATGCTGAAATGGAGCAGTATGTTGCTGACCGTGCAATCTGGCTTCCTATCTCACATCAGCAGGATCTTACAGCTTGCAAGTCAAATGTTAAGAACTTCATATATCACTGCACAGCTACAGTTAAGCTGTATAATGTTACAAAAGACTAAATTTTAGATTTTAACAACAAGCAAATATAGAGAAGAACGAAAACAACGGCGTTTTCTCTATATTTGCCGTTGTTGTTTTTATCAGTTTTATTTTCAGCATACATTTCAATATGTATTAAAAAAATATATGCTGAAAAGAGAACTAATAGTTTTCTGACTTTAAGGGGAAGAGATAAGGAAGAAGGTATAGCGTGAAAAATACTTTTTCACGCGCGTTTTTGAACCGATGACGGCTCGTGAAAGCGCAGAAAGGAAAGGTGATTTAAAGATGATCAAATACATCATCAAGCGATTGCTGATGCTTATCCCTGTACTTATAGGCGTATCAATAATCGTATTCTTTTTATTAAGAGTATGTGCCCCTGATCCGGCGCCTGTTGTATTGGGACAACACGCAACCGAACAATCTATGCAAGAATGGCGGGACGCAAATGGCCTGAATGACAATATTATTATTCAATATTGGAACTTTATAAAGGGTGCTGTTACGGGTGATTTTGGCGAATCGTATTACACAAACAACTCGGTACTTAATGAAATCGGTTCTAGATTTCCTGCAACAATAGAGATTGCGATTTTTGCGATCATAGTTGCAACCGTTTTCGGAATTTTAATAGGAGTTGTCGCCGCAGTTAAGAAAAACAGTATTATTGATAATGCGAGTATGGTCTTGTCGCTTGTGGGAGTTTCAATTCCGATATTCTGGCTTGGAATATTATTTATCATCTTATTTGTTAAGATTTTAGGTTGGCTTCCTGCCAGCGGACGAATTGATGCGATGCTAAGACCTGAGGGAGGCACGGGATTTTACCTTATAGACACTCTTGTTCAGGGAGACTTTGAAGCGTTTAAGAATGCCTTGTGGCATTTAATTTTACCGGGTGTAACTTTAGCGCTTTACACCCTTGCAATCATTTCGAGAATGACAAGGTCAAGTATGCTTGACGCTTTAAATCAGGATTACATAAGAACGGCTCGTTCAAAGGGCATCAGCGAGGGCAAGGTAGTTATAAAGCACGGCTTGAGAAATGCACTTATGCCAATAGTTACTGTAATAGGACTTCAGTTTGGCGCATTGCTGGGAGGTGCAGTTTTAACCGAGACGGTTTTTGCATGGCCCGGAATAGGAAGCTATACTGTTGAATGTATAACCAAATCAGACTTTCCTGTTATTCAAGCAGTTGTATTGATAATTGCAACGATATTTGTGCTTATGAATTTGATCGTGGATATAATTTATGCATTTTTAGATCCGAGAATTAAATACGGCAAAAAGGAAAGCTAATTTGAGATTTTTTATGTTTTCAAACGCGAAATTTGTAGTTTTTAAATGCTTAATGCAAAAATATCGAGAGGAGGTATGCTCCTAAACCACCGGAGCATGTAACTATAATGGCTAAGAAAAAAGCTTTGGCAGCTAATGGAGCCCAAGTCCAAGAGGCTGTTGTTATTGAAAAGCCTGAATCCCGCTTTAGAGCAATGTGGGATACGCTAAAGAAGAATAAGGCGGCGTTGTTTGGTCTTTTTGTAATTATTGCTTTAGTAATAATCGCAATTATCGGTCCGTTTATAACGCCTTATGCACCTAATAAGCAGGTTATGAGCGAGGCATATCAGGGCCCGTCTTCAACTCACTGGTTCGGAACAGACAATCTGGGAAGAGATATTTTCAGCCGTATAATCGTCGGAACAAGAGTATCTCTCTTTGTGGGAGTTGCGGCAGTTGCATTCTCACTTCTCATCGGAACAGTTCTGGGTTCAATTTCAGGATATTTCGGCGGCAAGATCGATGCGATTATTATGAGAATTATGGATATTATGCTGTCGATCCCGTCAATATTGCTGGCTATTACGCTTATGGCAGCTTTGGGTAAGGGAATAGATAAGGCTATTATCGCTATCGGAGTTGTTTCGATCCCTGAATACGCAAGAATCATAAGAAGCTCGATTTTGTCCACAAAGGAAAACGATTACGTAGCTGCGGCAAAGGTTATAGGAAACAGTGACAGAAGAATCATATTCCATCATATTATTCCAAATGTAGTTTCTTCAATAGTTGTAAGAGCAACGCTTGGAATTTCAACAGCTATTCTTGATACTGCTGCGTTAGGATTTTTGGGACTGGGCGTTAAGCCGCCTACGGCGGAATGGGGAGATATGCTTGGACGTGTAAGGAGTATGATTTTGGTATATCCTTATATGCTTATTTTCCCAGGACTTGCTATAACACTTGCGGTGCTTGCGTTTAACCTGTTCGGAGACGGATTAAGAGACGCACTTGACCCTAAGTCAAGAAGTTAGGAGGTTTGTGAGATGTTATTAGAGGTTGAAAACTTACAAACGGAATTTAAGGTTAAAAGAGGAACAGTCAAGGCTGTTAATAATGTAAGCTTTGGCGTTGAGAAAGGCGAGATACTGGCTATCGTTGGAGAATCGGGCTCAGGTAAGAGCGTTTCTTCCCTTTCAATAATGGGACTTATCCGCAATCCCGGAAAGGTAACCGGCGGAAAGATTATGTTCCACGGAGAGAATCTGGTTGAGAAGACGAAAAAGGAAATGAACAAAATCAGAGGGGACAAAATCTCAATGATTTTCCAAGAGCCTATGACCTCACTTAACCCTGTATATAAGATTGGCGACCAGATTATGGAGTCGATATTGATACACACTGATCTTTCAAAGGCGGAGGCAAGAAAAACAGCAATAAAGATGCTTGATCTTGTTGGTATTCCATCTCCTGAGCAGAGAATGGAGGATTATCCGCACCAGATGAGCGGAGGAATGCGTCAGAGAGTTATGATTGCTATGGCACTTTCCTGCAATCCTGAGGTTTTGATTGCCGATGAGCCGACAACTGCTCTTGATGTTACTATTCAGGCTCAGATTTTGGAGCTTATAGACGAGCTTAGAAAGAAAATCGGTATGGCTGTTTTGCTGATAACCCACGATTTAGGCGTTGTTGCCGAAACGGCTGACAGAGTTGTTGTAATGTATTGCGGAAGAATTGTTGAACAAGCTGATGTGAAGGACATATTCACAAAACCGCTTCACCCTTATACAAGGGGATTGCTAGAGTCTATTCCTCTACTTGAGGAGGACAGGGACAGACTATTTATGATCAAGGGTGTAGTTCCTGATCCGACTAAGCTTCCAAAGGGATGTTCTTTTGCAGACAGATGTGACAATTGTATGGAGAAATGTAAGGAGCATATGCCTGCACTTGTTGATGTGGGCGGAAGAAAGGTTAGATGCTTTTTACACAGTGATGAAGAGGAGATTGATGTTTAATGGAGAATAGAGAAGTTCTTTTGGAGGTTCAGAATTTATCGAAATTCTTTACCGTAAACACCAGCTTTTTCGGAAAGCCTATTGATGTTTTAAAGGCAGTCGATAATGTTTCATTTAAAATCTATAAGGGCGAAGCGCTCGGTCTTGTAGGTGAGTCGGGCTGCGGAAAGTCAACAATCGGAAAGATGCTGGTTAATCTTTATACGCCGACAAGCGGAAAAATCATTTACGACGGCGTGGAGCTGACATCACTAAAGCAAAGGGAAAGGAAAAAATACTGCAAGGATATTCAGCTTATTTTTCAGGATCCTTACGCTTCATTGAATCCTAAGATGACAGTCGGAGACATTATTGCAGAGCCGATAATAATAAACAAAATTCTGCCTAAAAATGAGGTGGAGAAAAGAGTTAACTATCTGCTTGACTGCGTTGGACTTGCAAATCACCAGAGAAACAGGTACCCTCACGAGTTCTCGGGAGGACAAAGACAGAGGGTAGGCATTGCAAGGGCTTTGGCTGTAAATCCTAAGCTTATCATATGCGACGAGCCTGTTTCGGCTTTGGACGTATCTATTCAGGCTCAGGTTTTAAACCTTCTTGACGACTTGAAGGACGAGTTCGGATTGACATACTTATTTATCGCCCACGGACTTAATGTTGTTAAGCATATAAGCGATAGAGTGGGAGTTATGTATCTTGGAAAGATTATGGAAATTGCTGAGAAAAACGAGCTTTACAACAATCCGATGAATCCATATACACAGGCTCTTTTATCGGCGATTCCATCGGTAGATATAACCCGCAAGAAGGAAAGAATAATCCTGAAAGGCGATGTTCCTACACCTATCAATCCGCCGGAAGGATGCAGATTTGCGTCACGTTGCTTTTACGCTAAGGATAAGTGTCATGAAGTGTGTCCACAGCTTGAAGATGTAGGAGACGGACATCTTGTTGCGTGCCATTTTTGCGAAAAATAAACAACATAGAGAGAAGAATATTTTTGAAAAAAGAAAGACTCAGCAAAGTAATATCAAAGCTTAAAGAAAACGGCGTTTCACAAATGCTGATAAGCGATCCTGCGTCGATATTCTACCTGACAGGGAAAATGATAGACCCGGGAGAGAGATTTTTGGCTCTTCTTATTAAAGAGAATGGCACAATCACTCTCTTTGTCAATACGCTTTTCACCGTTCCTGAGGATTTGGGAGCAGAAAAGGTGTGGTTTTGCGACGAGGACGATCCTTGTGCAATAGCAAAAGAGTATATTGATGCAGACAAAACTCTTGGGGTTGATAAAAATCTTCCTGCAAAGTTTTTGTTAAGGCTTATGGAGCTTGACAGTGATGGAGATTATAAAAACACATCTATATGTGTTGATGCGGTTCGTGCCTGCAAGGATGCTGAAGAGATCACTCTTATGAGGGAGGCCTCAAGGGTAAACGATGCGGCAATGAGTGAGCTTAAAACCCGTATTCGTGCAGGTATGACCGAGCGTAAGCTGGCATCACATCTTAAGGAAATTTACGCATCAATGGGGGCTTATGGATATTCATTTGACCCGCTTGTGGGCTTTGGGGAGTGTGCTGCTATCGGGCATTATGAAGCAGGGAACACTAAGCTTTGCGAGGGCGATTGTATTCTTATAGATATGGGCTGTGTGAAGGATGGGTATTGTTCGGATATGACAAGAACATTCTTTTATAAGAAGGTCAGTGACGAGCATAGAAAGATTTATGAAACCGTTCTTAAAGCGCAAAAGGCGGCCGAGGCTATGATTAAGCCGGGAGTTCGCTTTTGCGATATTGATAAGACTGCAAGAGATATTATTGTGCATGCAGGCTTTGGCGATAAATTCACCCACCGCTTGGGACATTCTATTGGCATCGAGTGTCATGAGTTCGGAGACGTTTCATCGGCTAATGAAAATATAGTCCAAGAGGGTATGATTTTTTCAATAGAGCCGGGAATATATATTGAACACGATGTCGGTGTGAGGATTGAGGATCTGGTTCTTGTAACGCATGACGGAGTTGAGATACTAAATACTTTCGATAAAGAGCTTATGATAATAGACTAAATATTTTGTGCAATTTTTTTAGAAAATGATAAGAGCAAGAGATTTTGCTTGCTTTCGTTTTATATAGATGGAGATTAACTTTTATGACAAATAAAGAACTAAAAACATTTAGAGACAGCGTTTCAGAATACTTTGAGGAAAACAAGCAGGAGATGTTTAAAACTCTTGCACGACTTGTTGAAATAGAAAGTGTTTTTGGCAAAAAGGATTTGAAGAGCAATAAGCCTTTCGGCGAAGGACCTGCTAAGGCTTTAGATACGGCAGGGGATATACTTCACGAATTTGGGTTTATCTATCAAAATCACGAAAACTATATGGTTACATTTGATTTTGGAGGAGAGCAAAGCGACAAGCCGGCGCTTGGAATTATTGCTCATCTTGATGTTGTACCGGCTGGTTCGGGATGGACATATGAGCCTTTTAAGCTTACAGTGAACGAAGACGAGGGCAAGCTTTATGGACGGGGAACAATCGACGATAAAGGTCCTGCGGTTGCCGTTTTGTATGCCGTTAAGGCGATGAAAGATCTAGGCATAAAGCTGAACAAAAAGGTCAGAGTTATGCTTGGATCAAGTGAAGAAACAGGCATGGAGGATTTGAAGTATTACTCAAATAAGGTAGGACTTCCCGATAAAATGCTTACACCAGATTCTGCTTTCCCTGTTGTTAATGTTGAAAAGGGCGTTTCTCACATTATTATGGTGGGAAGCTATAATAATAAAATAGACGGTGCCGTTATTGAAAGCGTTACGGGAGGAACGGTAATAAATGCAGTTCCCGACAGAGCTTATGCAATTGTAAAGGGCGTTGAAAAGAGCGTTGTTGACAAAAAAATATCTGAAATGCCTATGAATGTCAGGTTTGTTGCCGAGGAGATTGACGGTAAGATAAGGATCACATCAATCGGTAAGTCTGCACACGGCTCGCTGCCCGAACTCGGAGAGAATGCAATAACTGCACTGCTAAGATTGTTAGCGGAGCTTCCGTTTGATAAGGGCGGAGCATATGACCTTGTGTGTGAACTTAATAAGATTTTCCCTTATGGAGAATATCATGGAGAGGCTCTTGGGTTATTCTGTGAAGATGATGTTTCGGGAAAAATTACTGAGGTTTACAGTCTAATTGATATAGAGGGCGGAAAATACAAGGGCGGAATGGACATTCGTTTTCCTGTTTGCACCAGTCTGAAAGAGATTTATGCTAAGCTTGACGAGCATCTGGGCAAGCTGGGACAGACCTATGTTGACGACGATGCTATGGAGCCGCATTATGTAGATGAAAAATCTGATTTTATTCAGACGCTTTTGAAGTCATATAAAGAGCTTACAGGCTTAAAGGGCGAATGTCTTGCCGAAGGCGGGGCAACATATCTGCATAACAGCAAAATGGGCGTAGGCTTCGGAGCAGAATTTCCCGGAGAGAATAACAATATGCACGGTGCTGACGAGCATATTAAAATAAGCACTTTTATGAAAATAGCAAAAATATACGCAGATGTTATATTTAAGCTATGTTCTGAATAAATACAAGCACAACTCATTACCGAGAGGTGAGAAAATATGAAAATTGGAATCGTCGGACTTGGTCTGATAGGCGGATCGCTTGCAAAGGCTATAAAGAAAAATACCAATCATCTTTGCTTTGCATATGATATAAACAGTAATGTTATTGCCGATGCAATTCAGCAGGATTCTATTGACGGAAGCTTTACCCCAAAAGAGCTTTCCTCATTTGATATTGTTATCATAGGGCTTTATCCTGACGATACTATCAACTTTATAAATGAAAATCTGTCACATTTTAAAAAGAGCGGAATCGTAATAGATACCTGTGGTGTTAAAGAGGAGATAATCAAGTCGGTTGATAAAAAGCTTAACGATATGGGTGTTTGCTTTATAGGCTGTCACCCAATGGCAGGACGGGAGTTTTCGGGCTTTGAATATTCGCTTGACAATCTTTTTGACAAGGCGAGCTTTATTATAACGCCTACGGATAACACAAATCCTGAGTCACTGGAAAAGATAAAAGCATTCTCAAAGGAAATAGGTTTTCTTAAAAATGTAATATCAACCCCGAGAAAGCACGATGAAATAATTGCATTTACTTCACAGCTTGCACATATTGTTTCAAGCGCTTATGTAAAAAGTCCCTCTTTGCTTAAGCAGTCGGGCTTTTCAGCAGGAAGCTTTAAAGATCTTACACGAGTTGCGAAGCTGAATGAAAATATGTGGACGACCTTGTTTATGATGAATAAGGCTGCTCTTTTAGATGAAATAAATCATATTATTGAGCATCTGAATGAATACAAAACAGCGCTCGAAAACGAGGATAGCAATACGCTTTGTGATTTATTAAGAGAGGGTAGAGAGCTAAAAGAAAAGTCTAACGAGCTTAACGCAAGGTAGACAAGAATTATATAAAAAATCAATCTGAACTCATCACACTTGTGGTGAGTTTTTTATTTTGATCATTGCTTACTCGTACTGAAAGTTTGTTAAAATAGAAATCTGAATTTAATATTTTGTTAATAAAAATACGATAAAATGGAAAGGCGGTTCACGAGAATACATACTTAGCGATATTTGCAAGGAGATGTCGGTTATGCAGCAATATGGAATAGGCAAATCAGATTTGAAAAGACAAAACCGTATGCAGGTGCTGAAAATTCTTAAAAGTCAGGGACCTACATCAAGAATTGATATTGCAAATATGCTTGATCTCACACGAGCTGCTGTCACCATGATCACAAATGATATGATTTCGCAGGGAATTATTCAAGAGATAGGTGAATATCAGAATGTTGTTAATAAAACCCCCAGAGGAAGAAAGAAAATTCTTATTGACATCAATCAAAACTATAAGTTTGTATTGGGTGTGTTGATTGACAACGATATGATAAGCGTTGGCATTTCAACCCTTTCGGGTGCGGTTCTTGATAAAAGAAACCTTGATATAAAGGCTGAAATGATCTATAATGAAATTGTGGATTTTATAACCGAGTCGATTGATTCTATTTTACTGGATAATTGTCTGGGGCTTGAAAAGATTTTGGGGATTGGCTTTGGGGTGTTCCCCGAAATGTATGAAAACGCTGGCGTTGAAATAGATGATAACGGCAAACCCGATTTCACGAAACTTGCTGTTGATATTTATGAGAGATTTAGGGTTCCGCTTATTTTCGACAACGCTGTAAAAGGTATGGCAATGGCGAATATAGATTTTCAGCAGGAAAGAGATATAAGCAGAAATAACATAGCCTTCCTAAGATACGGAGAGAGTATTCATTTTGTGGTTGCGAATCTGGATAATTCGACAGGCTCTTTTGATAACAGAACCGATTTTGTTGATAAAATTATAGTTGACCCAACAGCGGCAGGGAGTTCGGGAGGTTCGGTAAAGGCTGAAGTAAGCAGTATAGGTATCAAGAAAAAAATCTGCAATGCTTATTCACGGGAAAACACTGCTATACTTTATGAGCTTACTGACGGCGATATAAGCAGGGTAGGTTATGATAATATAAGGGAGGCCGCCATTAAGGGCGATAAGGCAGTTCGTGAAATTATTGATAACGCGATAAGGCTAGGTGCTGTTTTAATCAATAATTTATATTGCTATACCAATCCGCAGAGAATAGTTCTTCATAACCTGAGAGCCAACGAGAGTGAATTTGACTATATCAAGAAAGAGGTTGCAAAAATTGCTGGCGGTAATGTCGCCTCAAGAATAGATATGAGTATTATTGAAAGAAAGCATAGCTTTTTGTCGGGCTGTGCAATAGCTATTAGATATCTGTTTTTTGAAAGAGGCGGCGTTGACAACGCAGAAATGAATATAAAAAAATCCTTTTAGATATTTGATGATATATTTAAATAGGTATAATTTAACCGCTGAGATAATTCCCAGCGGTTTTTTTGTATGCCTTGGCTTAGATTGTTAAACAAACATATCTTCATCAATATCGTCTTCAAGCTCCTCGCCGTTTAAAATAGCCCTAAGAGAGTCTATTTCATCTTCGGTAAGAGTTATGCCTTTTCCCATTCTTGTGTGATCAGGACTCCATTCTCTTAAATCGTATTTTGGTTCTCTTTCGTTCCAGGAAACCTTATTGAGCTCCTTTGTCCAGCCCTTGGCGTTTGTCGATAGAACTCCAAGCTCCTCTGTAATTTCAAATTTCAGTTCTGCCATTTTTATAACCTCCAAAATTTATTTGATGAAAGGTAAAAACCTTAAAACCTTTTTCGGTAATACGATTTTTGCAACCTTAAACATACATCTGTAATTGAGTAAAAATACTATTATAAACAATATAATCAAAGATGTGTATTTGATATATGTTTGTCTGATATAATTAGCAAGCGTCATAAGTATTAATAATATGCAGTTTGTGACAAGCTTCTTAATACCAAGGTCAAATCTCTGATATTTTTGAGTGTCAACTGCTCTTATTATAAATACGGTAAGATATGACGCCAGTGTGGAAATTGCTGCTGCATATAGTCCTATTACAGGAAGAAGAGTTATATTGATAAGTATATTTATCACGCCTGCGATAAGGCTTGTCACAAGCGAACGCACAGATTTTTGTGCCACTGAATAAATCGTTCCGAAGAATGTTACATAACAGGTGAATATCGTTGCAAATATCAGTATCGGAGCATAGTTGATAGACTCTCTGAAAGCAGGACCTATCCAGAAGTTTGTTACAGGGGTAACTAATAGAAGTATGAACGCTGATACTATATATAATACCGATTGGTTAGAGTCGAAAACATTTTTATAAAAGTGTTCCTGATCCGCTGAATCCTTTTCGGTTATCGCCGACATATTCCACGCCATTCCGAAAATCATATATACCGTTGATACAATGTTAGGAATTTTATATGATGCCGAGAGTATTCCGTTTTTATCCTGACCTAAGAAATAGGTTGCAAGAAAAGAGTTTGAAGAGTTTGTGATAAGCCATAAAAGCTGCGCAGGAATAAGCGGAACACAATATTTCAGCATTTGCTTTGCAAGGGAAAAATCAAGATTTCTGAATTTAATATATTGCCATAGCCTTGCGACAAATATAAGAAAGATTATAGATAAAAGATCAGATATTATAATCGCAAGCAGGTATCCTGTAACTCCGATTTTAAATACAAGCAAAAACAGTATTGTCAATATAAGCGTGCTGAATGTGGTGAATATACTGCAAAAGGCGTAAAGCTTAATCATTTCAAGAGCTCTTACAAAGTATGAATATAAAAGCTTCAGGCTTGACGTCGCAACATAAATATATAACAAAACAGAATAGTTATCTATAAATCTATGGATCAGACTTGTTCCGCTGACAAACGGAATAACTATTCCGAGAAGGACTAAGCCGCCGATATTTGCAATATTGCCTATGGTGAAAACGCTCGCATTGTCATAATTCTTGTCAAGGCCATATCTTGTTATAGCCTCTGAAACTGCAAGCGACACGATAGGTACAAGCCAGTTTGCCATTTGGATAATAACATCGGTTATGCCGAATTCGGCATCTGTCAAAGCATATGTGTAAATCGGCACTAATAGAAGCACCAGAATCTTTGAGCTGAATTGACCTATGGCAAATATTATAGTGTTTGAAAAGAGCTTTTTATAACTGCTCTTTTTTTCTCGAATTTCCTCAGACATATTTTTTGCCTTTCCTGATGTTGGTGATACTATTATTAGTATAACATATTATTTATTTTTTGCAATATCAATTATAATTGACAATGGATAATTACAAAAAGTTAGAACAGCGTTCGAAATTTTTTAGAACGCTGTTCTCTTGCTTCTTGCCTCTTGTCTCTGGTTTGCAAAATTTTTTTGCAAACCCTTGACACCTCTCTCAAAATATGTTATATTATAGATATCAAAGTCAAGGAGGAACTACTATGTACAACGCAAATCACCCAGTATTTGTAAACGGGGGGGGGGGGCATTAAGCCAACCATTATTTGTTGTGTACAGAGTAGTTATATAGAATTTAATATTGGAAATAGGGCGTAGTATGCTTATGGGCGTATGGCGTCTTTTTGTATTTTTTTGGATGTAATTGCAAATTACATAGATATTATTAAAAAAGAAAGGTGGTTTCAAAAATGAAACTTAAACGAATTTTGTCATTGCTTGCGTCATTGGCAATGGCTGTAACTGCGGTTACTGGCGCTATGAGTGTGTCGGCGAGCGAGGTTGCAAGCGGAAAATGCGGAGATAATGTAACCTGGACGCTTGATTCAGACGGAGTTCTCACTCTCTCCGGTGAGGGCCCCATGTATTTCCCTGATGACAATGGATATCTGAAGACATATAAAGACTGGGAATATTCTGAATACGCAAGTCAGATCAAAGAGCTTATAGTCGAAGAGGGTGTTACAACTATTGGCCCGTCCGCATTCGGACACACTACATT
>CANQJW010000011.1 GCA_947624345.1 uncultured Clostridia bacterium
GTTTTTAGCATTTTCATTATACCATATTTTGAAGTTACTTCTCTTTTTTATTGGGTCATATCATTTTAGCACATACAATAATACATAGCTTATGCTCAGACGATATTTAATAAAGGGCGGTGCCCACAAAAAGGCGGAATAGTTTTGAAAAAAAAGATTGCTGGAATTATCATAGGCGTTGTCTTAATACTTGCTATGGTTTTGGGATCATATAAAATACTATTTAATAAAGAGTATAGTTTCACAAAATCCTTTACATCTATGGATACTGCGGTGAGTGTTACTCTTTGGGGAAAGCAGTTTGATAACGGGCTATATAACAGCATTAGGCTTTATACTGAAGACCTCGACAATCTCTTTGATTCATATTTTGAGGATGGAGAAGTATATAAGCTTAATAAAAATAAAAGCTTAAAATGTTCATTTTACACATCAGATATTATTTCTAAAACTTTATCTATTCAGAAAAAATATAAAAATGTTGATATATCCTCAGGAAGACTCATATCCCTTTGGGATTTTCAAGCGGAAAGCCCTGCCGTTCCGTCAAGCAGGGAAATAACGAAGTCGCTTAAAACAGTAAAGTTTGAAAATATACATATAAACGGGAATTTTATTTCTCTTGACGGCAATACAAAAATAGATTTAAGTGCTGTTGCAAAGGGCTATGCTTGTGATATTATAAAAAAAGAATTAGAAAAAACTGATACCGACTGTGCGGTTATATCATTTGGCTCGTCAACGCTTCTTTATGGTGAAAAGCCAAGCGGTGATGAGTTTTCTGTTGCTGTTAAAAACCCTGAAAGTAATAGCGAAAAATATGTCGGAAAGCTGAAAACAAAAAACTGTATTGTTTCAACCTCGGGCGGATATGAACGGTATTTTGAGGCGGACGGAAAGGTGTATTCTCATATTCTGAACTTAAAAACCGGTTATCCTGCTGATACAAATTTGGCTTCGGTGACGGTAATCTCTCAAAACGGACTTTTAACCGACTTTTTGTCAACCGAAATATATATAGGCGGAACACAAAGCATAGCGAACTACTTAAATCAAAAGGACTATTCGGTCATTGCGTTGTCACTTGACAAGAAGATATATATTTCTGATAATATAAAAAACAGCTTTGAAATTACGGATAATAAATATTCATTTAAATAAAATCACATATGAGAGGGTGATTCATTTGTCTCTTAACTGCATAAAAATACCCCATATAAAGGACACGGAAGACTGTGAAACAATAAGATTTCCTGTTCCGGAAACGGTGTATATTCCTATGTCACAACATATGGGTGCACCGTGTGAGCCTTTGGTGTCAATAGGTGATGAGGTAAGAGTTGGGCAAAAAATAGGCGATACCGATGCATTTATGTCAACGCCTGTTCATTCAAGCGTTTCGGGTAAGGTTATAGCAATCGACGATTATATTCTTCCTAACGGAAGAACTTGCAAAGGCATTAAAATTGAATGTGACGGAAAGCAGACGGTTAGCGAAGATGTTAAGCCCCCTGTGATTACAGATAAGGCATCATTTATAAAAGCGGTCAGAGAAAGTGGTTGCTGTGGACTAGGCGGAGCAGGCTTCCCGACGCATATAAAACTTAATTTTGATGAGAGTAAAACACCTGTTGACAGCCTTGTTATCAATGCTGCCGAATGTGAGCCTTACATAACAAGCGACTATCGTGAAATGATAGAAAACCCTGAAGATGTTCTGGGCGGAATAAAAATTATTCAAGATATGCTTAATATTGAAAAGGTTTATATTTGTATTGAAAAGAACAAGCCAAAGGCTATCGAGCTTTTAAACAATATGACCTTACAGAACAACTCTATAAATGTTATAAAGCTGTCTACTCTTTACCCTCAGGGTGCGGAAAAGGTTATTGCATACAATGCAACAGGAAGAATAGTCAAAGAGGGCGAGTTACCTTTAAATCAAGGCATTATCGTTATGAATGTATCGACTGTTGGATTCTTAAACAGATACTTTAAAACAGGTAAGCCACTTACTTGGCGGCGAATCAGCGTAGACGGAACAGCTGTCAAGTCCCAATGCAATATAAAGGTTCCTATTGGTATATCAATTTATGAGCTTTTGAAGTTTGCAGAGTGTGATGAAAGCAAGGTTAAAAAAGTGCTAACAGGAGGACCTATGATGGGACTGTGTGTTTATGATTTAAATACTCCCATCTTAAAAACCAATAATGCCGTTTTAGCGTTAAAGAAAGATAAAAAGACAGTAAAGACAAACTGTATTCGCTGCGGAAGATGTATCAATGCCTGTCCTGCAGGTCTTATGCCAACCGAGCTTGAAAAGGCTTATGAGCAAAGAGATATTGACAGATTAAATTCACTCAAGGTTAATCTTTGTATGAACTGTGGAAGCTGTTCGTTTGTCTGCCCTGCTAAGAAAAATCTAGCTGAAACAAATCAGCTTGCAAAGCTGTTTGTTGCGAAAAATAGATAGGGAGGAAGGAATAATACATGGAAAAGCTAATAGTTTCACCGTCGCCTCACATACGATCGGGAATGACAACTCAGAAAATAATGCTGAATGTTATTATTGCTCTCTGCCCCGCTATTATAGCATCGGGGATAATCTTCGGGCTTCGTGCAATATTTTTAATTCTTATATGTGTTGCGACATCACTGGTATGGGAAACTCTATTTAATATGATAACTAAAAAGCCTAATACAATAGGTGACTTATCAGCTGTTGTGACAGGTATTTTACTTGCCTTCAATCTTCCGTCAACGCTTCCCTTCTGGATGGCGGTGATAGGAACCTTTGTGGCGATTGTGATAGTAAAATGCTTGTTCGGAGGGCTTGGACAGAATTTTGCAAACCCTGCTATTGTAGGAAGAATTGTTTTAATGCTTTCATTTACAGGAGCAATGACAAACTGGGTTCTTCCTCTGTCACTTCAGACGGCTGATGTAGTGACAGGTGCGACACCACTAGTGAGCCAAGACGCAAAATATCTTGATTTATTTCTGGGAATGACAGGCGGCTGTCTGGGCGAAACCTGTGCTCTTGCGCTTATTATAGGCGGTATATATCTTGTTGCAAGGCGTATAATTTCACCTATCACACCTTTGTTTTTCCTGCTTACAGTTGAGGTGTTCTCGGTTATTGTCGGGGTTGATCCGCTATATCAGCTTCTATCGGGAGGAGTGCTGTTGGGTGCGATATTTATGGCAACCGATTATGTTACTACTCCAATAACATTCTGGGGGAAGGTCATATTCGGAATCGGCTGTGGAATAATCACCTGCGTGATTCGTTTTTATGCTTCAATGGCTGAAGGAGTTTCTTTCTCGATTTTGATTATGAACATACTAACTCCTTATATAGATATGATCACAAAGACAAAGCCGGTAGGTGCGTTGCCTGATAAAAATAAGGAGGACTAGGCGATGAAAAAATATATTTTCCCTCCGTTAGCTCTTATGATAATATGTGCTGTTGTATGTGGTCTTTTAGTCGGCACTTATAAGCTTACTTATAAGGATACAACCGGTGTTATGACAGAAGATTTAAAGGCAGGCTGTGAAGCTGTTTTTCCTGATTCGGACGGAAATGATTATAAGATTTTGCTGGATAGCTCTCAGGCTGAAAAAACGCCTTTGACATTCGGAAATGAAAATGTTAATTCAATCATTTTGAGTGATAATAAAGAAAACTGTCTTATTGAGGTAACAACCGACGGTTACGCAAAGGGTGGAATACATATTCTCGTCGGGGTAAATCAAAGCGGAGAGCTTGTTGGGACCGAGTTTATAAGCTGTGGTGAAACACCAGGACTCGGCACAAAGCTTCGTGATAATAAGTCGATTTTCAGCGATAAATTCATTGGCTTCACTGTCGATGATGATTTTGATGAAGTAGATAATGTAACTGGCGCTACTTATTCTTCTAAAGGCATGAGAGAGGCAATAAAAACTGCGCTTGAAGTTTACTCAAGCAATAAGGAGGCGATTTTGAGTGAGTAGTTTAAAGGATTTTACTAAAGGTTTTATAAAGGAAAATCCTGTGCTTGTAACCTTGCTTGGAATGTGTCCTGCACTGGCTGTAACAACTATGGCCTCAAACGGAATAGGAATGGGGCTTGCTACTACATTCGTGCTAGTCGGCTCAAATATTGTCATTTCACTACTGAAAAAGGTTATTCCGGGTGCGGTAAGGCTTCCCTGCTATATAGTTATCATAGCAGGCTTTGTAACACTGATAGAATTTCTCTTAAAAGGATATGCTCCTGCACTTTATGACAGCTTAGGAATATTCCTTTCGCTTATAACAGTCAACTGCATAATCCTCGGCCGTGCTGAGGTTTTTGCTTCAAAGAATAAGCTGATTCCATCTATCCTAGACGGCTTGGGAATGGGACTGGGATTTACTCTGGCACTATTCCTTATGGGTGCGATTCGTGAAATAATCGGCACCGGTGCGATATTCGGGTTCAGTATACCCTTTATATCAGAAAATCCTATGAGCGTGTTTATTATGCCTGCTGGAGGATTTTTCACACTCGGAGTTATTATAGCTATTGTAAATAAGCTTAAAAAGAAAAAACCTCCAAAGGAAATCGGCTGTGCGTGCTGTCCGAGTGCTAATTCCTGCGCCTTGAAATCAGAGGAAGGGGGATGTGAACAATGTTAAAGCTTGTCATAATTATGGTATCGGCAGTGCTGGTTAATAACATTGTGCTATCTCAGTTTATGGGAATATGCTCGTTCCTGGGCGTTTCAAAGGTTATAAAAAACAGCCTGGGAATGGGTATGGCAGTTATATTTGTTATGCTCTGTGCAACCGCTGTTACATATCCTGTGTATAAATTCATTCTTGTGCCTTTTGAAATCGAATATTTAAGAACCGTGGCATTTATTCTCCTTGTGGCAATGTTTGTTCAGCTTGTTGAAATAGTGCTGAAAAAAACTATGCCGCCCCTTTATAAAGCTCTTGGCGTTTATCTTCCTCTTATTACGACAAACTGTGCGGTGTTAGGAGTTACCATAACAAACATTGATGAGGAATACACATTCATTCAGTCGATTACAAACGCTCTGGGAACGGGTATCGGCTTTACCGTTGCAATTTTGCTTTTCTCAGGCGTGCGTTCAAGAATAGACGCTGCAACAGGAATACCTGAAACTTTTAAAGGTGTTCCGTCAACTTTGATAGCCGCGTCTATTGTGGCGCTCAGCTTTATGGGATTCGGAGGATTATTCGGATAACCAATGAAGAGAATAAATGTTTGAAAAATAATTTCTTCAAACTTGCGAGTTTTAAATTCTGAAAAGCAAAAACATCGGAAAGGGGGAGCGCTCCTAGCGGAGCAAATTATAATGATGATTTATATTTTACCACTGCTGATTTTTGCCGCTTTGGGATTGTTGGCGGGAATACTGCTTACGGTGATATCAAAGGTATTTGCAGTTAAAACAGATGAAAGACTTGAGGCTGTTCAAAACGCTCTTCCTCAGGTGAACTGCGGAGCTTGTGGATATTCAGGCTGTAACGATTATGCAGACGCTATTGTAAATAGCGGTGCGGCAATCAATAAGTGCAATCCCGGAGGTGAGGAAACAGCAAATAAATTGAGCGAGATCATGGGAAAAGAAGCAGGCAATATTGAGCCTGTCACTGCATTTGTACACTGTCGGGGCGACTGTGATGCAGCTCCTTATAAATTTGAATTCAACGGAACAAACTCTTGTGTTGCGGCGAACAGGTTCTATAATGGCTCAAAGCAATGTGTAAATGGATGTTTAGGCTTTGGCGACTGCTTGTCGGTCTGCACTAAGGGAGCTATAAGGATTTGCAACGGCGTTGCGTTTATTGATGAAGAACTTTGCGAGGGCTGTGGACTTTGTGCAAAGGCCTGCCCAAAAGGACTTATTTCCATAAGAAGAAAAAGTCAGCGTACCGATGTTGTTTGTCGCAGTGAGGCTCCTGCAAAGATCACCAAGAAGCTATGCAAGAACGGCTGTGTAGGCTGTAAGCTCTGCGAAAAAGCCTGCCCGACAGGGGCTATGAAAGTGGAAAACAACTTCGCCAAGATCGACTATGATAAATGTGCAAACTGCGGAGCGTGTGCAAAAGCCTGCAAGCTGGGAGTTATAAATTTAAAGAACTAAATATTAAAACCTGAGGGCGGAAATTCCACTCTCAGGTTTGTTTTTTTTTGATGATATTTATACCTTTTTGGGGTTTTAAAGGCGATTTTATTCAATAGTGTTGATTTTTGTACTATTGTTGAAAACTTTAAAAGATGTTGTTTAAAACATAGCCTAAATAGGGAACTTCTAACACTTTCAACAGAGTTTTCAACGAAAAGCTATGTTAAAAGGCCGTGTTATTCATACATTATTAATATTTGCTTTGAAAAAAATAATGCATTTTGCACATAATATTCTTTAATTATTGTATAAATAAACTATTGACAAGTACATATGATTTTGGATAAAAACACAGTTAATTTTGAACTCAAATACCCGTTTTGGGGATTGAAAACTTAAACTGTGTATATTCTTTTGGGATGCTGTCTACCTCTATCCTGCCATTGTGAATTGATATAATAGTCTGCACAATGTTAAGTCCCAGTCCTGTTCCTGTTTGATCCTTTGTCCGAGATATGAATGTTCTATAAAAGCGGTCAAACACCCTGTCCTTTTCTTTATCGGTAAGTCCCTCACCGCTGTTTTTAACGGTAATATAACTATAATCCTTATCATCGCTGAATTTGAACTCGATATATCCGTTTTGCGGCGTAAACTTTACAGCGTTTTCAATCAGATTATACATAACCTGATAAAGCATATCCTTATCGGCAAAAACAGTTATATCAGTATCCAGACCGAGTATCTCAATGCCTTTTTCATTTATTCTTTTTTCAAAGGAGTTCAGAATATCTACAACAATGTTTATAACATTTGTTTTCTCCATAACGGGCTTTATTGACCCTGATTCCAGCTGCTCAAGATTGAGCATTAGCGTTGTCAGTCTTGAAAGCCTTTTGACCTCCTGAGAAATGAGCTTCAGATACTGTAGTTCTTTTTCCGGCGGAATAGTACCATCAATGATTCCATCAACAAATCCGCTAATTGATGTGAGAGGCGTTCTAAGTTCGTGACAAACGTTTGAAACAAATTTATTGTCGGTTTTACTTTTGATCAAGACAGTTTCCACTAAGTTGTTGAGTGCATGCTCAAGCTGATTAAATTCTTTAATTCCTGACAAGGGTATTTTAATTTCAAATTCACCTTTGCTTATATTGCCAACAAGTCCGGTCAACCGGCTCAGCGTCTTTGAAGATTGTTTATACATAGAATAGAATATGCTTCCACTGGCGAGGATTATCAACACAGCAGTGATTATCAATATAACCGGTATCTTGAAATCAAGCTCTGATGAAACAAGCAGCAATACTCCTAGAGCGGATGCAACGCTCAGAAGTATCACTGCTGTTAAAATCAAAAAATATTTTTTAAAAAAGAAATGTGTTTTTATCATTAGTCCTCATCAACTTCAAACTTGTATCCAACGCCCCAGACGGTTTTAAGTTCCCATTTGTCAGAAACACCCTCAAGCTTTTCACGAAGCCTCTTAACATGTACATCTATTGTTCTTGAATCGCCATAGTATTCAAATCCCCATACCTCATCAAGAAGCTGGTCACGGGTATATACTCTGTTCGGATTTGAAGCAAGGTGGAAAAGAAGCTCTAACTCCTTAGGAGGAGTATCAAGAATAGTGCCGTTTACCTTAAGCTCATATCTTGTCATATTTACCGAAAGCTTGTCATATTTAACTTCCTTGACCTCCGTCTTAGTAGTCGTCTGACCTGCTCTTCTGTAAACTGCTTTAATTCTTGCGATTACTTCCTTAGTGTCAAATGGCTTGACAACATAATCGTCAGCACCCAGCTCTAATCCCAGAACCTTATCAAACGTCTCGCCCTTTGCGGTAATCATAATAATCGGAACATTTGACTTTTTCCTGATTTCACGACAAACCTGCCAACCGTCAAGACCAGGCAACATAATATCGAGAAGAATGATGTCAGGCTTCAAAGCATTGAACTTAACCACAGCTTCCTCACCGTCGTGTGAAATAATAGCGCTATAACCCTCTTTTTCAAGATAAAGTCTGAGTAATTCGCAAATGTTCTTGTCATCGTCAACGACTAATACCTTTCCAAGTGACATAATTATTTATGCTCTATAAAGAGCATTTCCTCCTCTCGTCATTTAATATCCTGCAATCGAACTGTTAGCTATACATAAATTCAATTGAATATAATTTTATAAATAAATACATTAAAAAATAAACAGAACAAAAACAAACAATAAATTTTAACATATTCATTATATCAAATTCACATCTTACAAAAGTGTATCATATATGTACAATATATGTATATATTGTAAACTTTATAATATTGAAAGATTTTATTGCATTTTTATTCACAAAGATACAGCAAATTACACAGAAAGAACACGAAATTTTTGGATTGCCGAAGAAAAAAGTTTAACAATTAGGCGTTGTAGATCTATTGTCAATATTAACTAAAAAAGTTAAAAAAATTTAGTCGATATAACAAAAATTTAATAATTTGACGGAATTCTCTTGATTATTATAAAAATAATGGTACAATGTAATTAGCACTCAAAAAGCGAGAGTGCTAAAACAAGCTAAATAATATCAAAAACATATTTAAGGAGGACTCAATATGAGCATTAAACCATTACAGGACAGAGTTGTTATCAAAATGCTTGAAGCAGAGGAAACAACCAAGGGTGGAATCATTCTTTCGGCAGCTTCAAAAGAAAAGCCTCAGGTTGCAGAGGTTGTTGCAGTAGGCCCCGGCAAGGAAGACGTTAAAATGGAAGTCAAGGTCGGAGATAAGGTTCTGACAAGCAAGTATTCAGGCACAGAGGTTAAAATCGACGATGAGGAATACACCATTTTAAAGATGGACGATATTCTGGGCATAGTTGAATAACCGAGTTTAAAATTCTGATAAATAATAAACATATAATAATTTAAAGGAGAGATTATCATGGCTAAACAAATTATATATGGCGAAGACGCCAGAAAGTCACTTCAGGCAGGTATTGACCAGCTTGCTAATACTGTAAAGATCACACTTGGTCCAAAGGGAAGAAACGTAGTTCTTGACAAGAAGTTCGGCGCTCCGCTTATTACAAACGATGGTGTGACAATTGCTAAGGAAATTGAGCTTGACGACCCATTTGAGAATATGGGTGCTCAGCTTGTTAAAGAGGTTGCTACAAAGACAAACGACGCTGCCGGTGACGGAACAACTACCGCTACACTTCTTGCACAGGCATTAGTATGTGAGGGAATGAAGAACATTGCCGCAGGAGCAAATCCTATGATCGTCAAGAAAGGTATGGCAAAAGCTGTTGACACTGCTGTTGAGGAGATCGCTAAGAACTCAAAACAGATAAACGGCTCTGACGATATTGCAAGGGTTGCAACAGTTTCGTCTGCTGACGAAAACGTAGGAAAGCTAATCGCTGAGGCTATGGAAAAGGTTACAAACGATGGAGTTATCACAATTGAGGAAAGCAAAACTGCTGAGACTTACAGCGAGGTTGTAGAGGGTATGCAGTTTGACAGAGGTTACATCACTCCTTATATGGTAACTGACACAGAAAAAATGGAAGCTGTTATGGACGACGCTTACATTTTGATTACAGACAAGAAGATAACAAACATTCAGGAAATTCTTCCGCTTCTTGAGCAGATTGTAAAAGCCGGCAAAAAGCTAGTTATAATTGCTGAGGATATTGAGGGTGAGGCGCTCTCAACTCTTATTCTTAACAAATTGAGAGGAACATTCCAGTGCGTAGGAGTTAAGGCTCCGGGCTTTGGCGACAGAAGAAAAGAAATGCTTCAGGATATTGCAATTCTCACAGGCGGACAGGTAATTTCTGAGGAAATCGGTCTGGAGCTTGCAAACACAACAATTGACCAGCTTGGACGTGCTAAGCAGGTAGTTGTTCAAAAGGAAAACACCATAATTGTTGACGGCGCAGGCGACGCAGGCGCAATCAAGGACAGAATCGGTCAGATCAAATCACAGATCGAAAATACAACATCAGACTTCGACAGAGAAAAGCTTGAAGAAAGACTTGCAAAGCTTTCAGGCGGTGTTGCAGTAATCAAAGTCGGCGCTGCTACCGAAATTGAAATGAAAGAAAAGAAACTGAGAATAGAGGACGCTCTTGCAGCTACTAAGGCAGCAGTTGAGGAGGGTATCGTTGCAGGAGGCGGAACAGCTCTTATTAACGCTATGCCTGCTGTTTCAAAGCTTATCGACACTCTCGACGGCGACGAAAAGACAGGTGCGCAAATTGTATTGAAGGCTCTTGAATCACCGGTTCGTCAGATTGCTGCAAATGCAGGGCTTGAGGGTTCGGTAATTATTGATAAGATCATCAGTTCAGGCAAGATGGACTACGGCTTTAACGCTTATGATGAAGAATACGTTGATATGATCTCAGCAGGTATTGTTGACCCTACAAAGGTTACACGTTCGGCTCTTCAGAACGCTTCATCAGTGGCTTCAATGGTTCTTACAACCGAGAGCCTTGTTACAGACATCAAGGAGGAAACTCCTGCCGCTCCAATGCCAGACGGCGGAATGGGCGGAATGTACTAATTAGGGTCTAAAGGTTAGAAGCAAAAAGTTAGAAAAAACATTCAGGAATATCCTGAACAAATCCGGTAAAAACGGACAATAGAAAAAAACGCCCTCCTATGGTAGAATTAAAGTACCATAGGAGGAATTTTTATGCCCAGAGAATATAGACCAGCAAAATGAAAAAGGAATAATGGCATTATGAGATAAAGGTATAACATATCGAGAAATTTGGAAAAAGATATGGATACCGCCGAGTGCATATCTGGCTTGAAAGTTTGAAACTTAAAACCTATGAGAGGTATAGTTAAGAAAATGACTATCCCCCACACGCATACCAAAAATACCCCTGCCCTTTTTCAGAGCAGAGGTGTTTTTTTATATCCTCACATAATCCATAACCCTGTTATATTCGTTTTCGCCGATTGCATATACCAATTCAAGAGTATTATTATACCGCCCGCCAATCGTTTCACGATAGTCTATTATCTTCATTGCCGCTTCTTCGTCAATCAGCAAGCTGTCCATAAGCTTTTCTTTATCAGCCGTGTTTATGTTCACGATTTTCATTTGCTTTTTTGCTGTTGTAGTTGTTGTCTTTGAAGTCCGTGATGTTCCGGCTTTATTGGTCCTTGCTTTTGTTGTTTTTGATGTAACCTTACTTGTTGTGATCTCTTTATACTTATCCTCTGATACATAAAGATATTTCTTTAGCTTTTTATATGTTGCATCGCCAATTCCACTGATTTCCTTTAGCTGAAGTAAATTTGAATAGTATTTCAGCTTTTTTCTGTAATTGAGGATCTTCTTTGCTGTTTTCTCACCTATGCCGTCAATCTGTATAAGCTCGTCTTTTGTTGCGTTATTTATATCTATCGGGAAATCAACAGGAGTAGTAACAGATGTTACCTTGGTTGATTTAGCAGTTGTTGCATAACTTCTTGTAGTACCCTGCTTTTGGCCGGTTCGTTCCTTTTTAGCAGTTGTCGTCTTTTTTCTTGATGATGTGGTTGTTCCACTTGTATCTACGCTTTGAGAAACACTGGTCACAAGCTTAATCGTTGAAGACTTATCATCATTATTGACAACCAAAAACACTATTGCGCAAGTCAAAACAATCAAAATCATAAAGGCTACTAATACGTTCTTAGAATTTATGTCGATCACCCAATTTCGCAATAATAGGTACTAAAAATTCTTCGCAATATTAGTATACCGAACTATTTTTATTTAGTCAAATATTTTGTCAGATAAAGTAGTTTTATGTGTTTTATTGGTGATTGATGGGGAAAGGCACCTGGAGGCTAGAGGTTACACCCATGTGCCGAGCGCACTCCGTAAATGATTTTCGCCAAAGGCTCGTAGGCGACAGGGCCCAGCCCTTAACCCACGAGCCTTTTAAAGCGGTCTTTTTGTTATATGCTTGTTCACAATTAAAATGCTGTCTTATAAATCTCAAGAATCGATTCAACTGTGCAAGGTCTTGGATTTCCGCCTGTGCATACATCAGCAAATGCTGATTCTGCAAGAGCCTGCAAATCCTCTTCCTTAACGCCGATTTCGTGAAGCTTAGCAGGGATTCCAACATCTTTGGAAAGCTGTTTAACTGCATCAACAGCGGCTTTTCTGTATTCATCCTGCGACATTGAGTCAGTACCCTCAACGCCCATTGCCTTTGCTATATCTCTGAACTTTTCGCCTGTATATTCTGCGTTGTATTCCATTACATATGGAAGAAGTACAGCGTTTGCTATTCCGTGAGGGGTGTCATAGAAAGCTCCCAGAGGGTGAGCCATTCCGTGAACAACGCCAAGTCCAACATTCGAGAATCCCATTCCTGCTACATATTGACCGAGAGCCATATCCTCACGTCCCTTTGGATCGTTGTCACAAGCGGCTCTAAGTGAGCGTGAAATGATTTCGATTGCTTTAAGATGCATCATATCTGTAAGCTCCCAAGCGGCAAGAGTTGTGTATCCCTCAATTGCGTGGGTGAGAGCGTCCATACCAGTGGAAGCAGTAAGTCCCTTTGGCATTGAAGACATCATATCGCTGTCTACAATTGCTACAACAGGAATGTCGTGAGGATCAACGCATACGAACTTTCTCTTCTTTTCAGTATCTGTGATAACATAGTTGATTGTTACCTCTGCTGCTGTTCCCGCAGTTGTAGGAACGGCAATGATAGGAACACATGGCTTTTTAGTTGCTGCAACTCCTTCAAGAGAAACAACGTCAGAAAACTCAGGATTGTTTATGATAATTCCAATGCCTTTTGCTGTATCAATTGGTGAGCCTCCGCCGATAGCAATTAAATAATCAGCTCCTGCGTTTTTGAACGCGTCAACTCCGCTTTTAACAATACCTACTGTAGGGTTTGCCTTGACCTCGTCAAAAATTTCATACGCAAGTGAAGCTTCGTCCAACAAATCTGTTACTTTCTTGACAACATTGAACTTTACCAGATCCTTGTCTGTTACAATCAAAGCCTTTTTAAAGTCTCTTGCCTTTGCCTCAGTAACTATCTCTGAAATAGCTCCTGCTCCGAAATATGAGGTTTCGTTTAAAATCATTCTGCTTGCCATAATTAAAAACTCCTTTATTTTTTATTATAGTTTAACTACACCTTTATTATATCCTATATCTGTGATGCTTTCAAGAAATTTATAGAATAATTTTGCACAAAAAATTTACATAAAAATTGTAATAATTCCTATGGAGAAGTAAAAAGCAGACACATCTCTGTGCCTGCTTATATCGTTACCCGTTTATATTTTCATAAACAACTGTATCACCTATCAGGATTTTTGCGTTCTTTACTTTGCATTCACTTCCGGTTAGCTGTTCTTTAAGTTGATCTGCTATTGTCTGATTTTTTACAATAAATTCAATACCATCTGCGGTGCTCTCAAAAGCCGCTTCTCCTATTTCCGGCGCCTTTTCTTCGCTTTCAATCTCAACTTTTGATAATTTTTTGCATTTACAAAAAGCATTATACTCAATTTTCTTAACATTCTTTGGAATATCGATTTTCTCTAGTGATATGCACTTAAAAAATGCCCACCCATAAATCTTATTTAAGTTTTCAGGTAAAACTACTTTTTTGAGTGCTGTACATTTCCGAAAATGCATATCTTTTATTTTTTTTGTTTTACTACCTAAATCTATCGTTTTTAGATTACTACAACTTTCAATGAGTAACTTCTTTACTTTTGTTAATTTGTTACTTAGCTTTACTTTTTCTATTTTATTACATTCTTCAATATCTAAGTTTCTTATTTTTTTAATTTTACTTAAATTTGTCTTTTTTAGATCGCTGCAATTTCTAATTATGATATATTCTGCTGTAGAAGGAAAATTAACTTTTTCAATCTTGTTTACAAAGCGAATCCATACATTTTTAGTTCCTTTTGATACATTATATTTCTTCTTTCTGTTCACCAAATAATCAAGCGTTTTGCCGTTTTTTGAGTATAATGCACCGTTTTTCATTATGTGATATAAATTGTTTTTTTCCATTATAAGCTTCAGTTTTGGATTACTAGATAGACCCACACCAAATAATTCAGTATTTTTAGGAACATATATTTTTCTAACTTTCTCTAAATTTGCAGAAGAGAAATCTGCATGTTTAACTGTTCTGGGTATAACAATAGTCTTATATGGTATCTTCCATTTTCCCGGACCATCTATATCAATATACTCAACTTTAAGGCTTCTTCCT
The DNA here is from genome assembly GCA_947624345.1 of uncultured Clostridia bacterium. Lineage (GTDB taxonomy): Bacteria > Bacillota > Clostridia > Oscillospirales > Ruminococcaceae > UMGS1601. Next base: position 14,401 of record CANQJW010000011.1, read on the forward strand.
TTAAAACTAATTCTCTCAGGAATTTTTAGTGTTGGACCTTTAACTATTGCGGCTGTCATATATACTTCATTATCATTAATACCATTTTTATCCCAGATAATAGTATAATAAATATTATCAATGTTTACATTATAATAAATATCATCAGCAGAAGATAAATCTTCTTGATATTCCAACCTATAATTACCTGGGCCTTTAAGTGAATAACCCAAAGCATTTATAGGTAGTAGACAAGTTATACCTATTATTACGCTTAATAGGAAAACAGATATTCTTTTCATAGTAGTCCTCCTACTTCTTCTGTTGAATAATCTTTTAACTTTTTTCACAAAAATCTCTCCTTTTATTTGGTTTTATTTCTTTATCTATTAAGCGTTCAAAATAAAAAAAGGTCTCACCTAATTATAATTTTTCTTGACATTATTTTATATTTTCGGAGATATAACCGCTATAGTTATTGTTAATAATTTCTTCGTGTACACCGCCGCCCCAAAAAGGTAGTATTTCTGAATCATTATCAGTTTCTCCGATAGATATTATTAAATTTTAGAAAGTAAAGTAAAATTTATGCAAAAAACTATTTTTGTATAACTATATAAAAACATTAGCCTTTCTTTGTATACAATAACATATGTTTGCTACATTATATAATACACAGCCACACCGACGCTAAAAACTATCCCTCATAATTTCTGACACGAAGCTCAATTCCGAGCTTTTGGCAAAGCTCTCTGCATTTTTGGATCTCATCATCAGAGATAACATCAACAACCGATAAAATTACTCTTGGGAAAATCTCTTTCGCTTCAACTGCAAAATTTATCATAGCGTCAAAGGCTTTGTCTTTCCACTTTGGTTGAGTAACTTTATTGTATTCCTCTTTGTTCGACGCATTAAGACTTATCGAAACTGTATCAAAAAGCCCGGTCATAAGCTTACAGGTGCAAGACCCATTTATCAAGTCTGAAAGTCCGTTTGTATTTATTCTCACAGGGGTTTTGGTAACGCTTCTGATGTATTTTGCCGTTTTAATAAGAATATCCAGCTCACAGGTCGGTTCGCCAAAACCGCAGAATATAATTTCATCATAGCTGTCTAAATTCTCTTTTTTGAGCGCATCTATAACTTCCTCAGCATCAGGCTGATGCTCAAGCCAAAGGCTGTCCGAACCGTATGCACCCTCACCGTTTCTTCTTATGCAAAACTCACACGCACAGGGACATTTGTTTGTGATATTCAAATAAAGCTTATTGTCGATAACATAAGTTATGGTCATCATATTATTGATTTTCTCCTCTCTCTGTGTTCTATTATATATAGTATAACTCAAACAAAATTAACTTTCAAGTATCACAAAAATTCTAAATATTATCATATGATTATCACAAACGACATTATAATATAAACTATAATAATTAAAAAAATAAATTCAGGAGGCTAAGACAAATGGACGAAAACAGAAATATCTATGATGAACCACAGGATAATACAACAAATGTTGAACCTGATTCACCACAGAAACAGGCAACTCCCGAGCCGGTTGAGACAGAAGGCTTTACCCAAAATGAAGTAAGGGAGGACATTCCTGAAGAGGAATTTACCCCGCACGATTACACACAAGCGTATTCTTATAACAACAAGCCGAACTATGCTAATGTAAACGAGGTTTCATATTATCCGGCTCAGAAAAAGAGAAAGAGCAAAAAAATCCTCGGCGGATTGATTGCTGTAATCTGCGTATTTGCAATTGCGATAACCTCTGTTGTTGGATATTCAATGATTTCTGGAAACGGAATAAAAATTTCCATTTCAGATACAGATAACAAAAAGGGAGCAAATACCGATAATAAAAATTCAACAAATTCAGCATCAAAAAGAGATACAGAAAATCTCCCGACATTAGAACAGCTTGCAACACCTTCCGATGCTCTTTCAATACCTGAAATTGTTGAGAAGGTTTCCGGCTCTGTTGTGGGAATTTCTGCTTCCAGCTCAACACAGACAGCAACAGGTACTGGCGTTGTAATGCGCAAGGACGGATATATCATAACAAATGCCCATGTTGTAAGCGGAGCAAACAATCTCTCGGTAGTATTTACCGACGATGACAAAACTTCCATAGATGCAGAACTGATAGGAGTAGATTCTCAGACAGATCTTGCCGTTATTAAAATAGACAAGAAAGATTTAACCCCTGCTGAGTTTGGTACATCAGCTGACCTTCAGGTCGGAGAGATTGCTATTGCTATCGGAAATCCTCTTGGCTTTGATCTTGCAGGCTCTGTAACAGCAGGAATTATCTCCGCTCTCGACAGAACTCTCACAATAGAGGATCAGGAAATGAATCTTATTCAGACTGACGCTTCCATAAACAGTGGTAACTCAGGCGGAGCGTTAGTCAACGCATACGGACAGGTAATCGGTATTACCTCAGCTAAGGTAAACTCGTCTTACGGCGAGGGACTAGGCTTTGCAATCCCTATTGATAACGCAAAACCTATCATTGACGATCTTGTTAAATATGGCTATGTAAAGGGCCGTCCTGTTTTAGGAATCACAGGCGAAACAATTACAGAGCTTTGGTCACAATATTATGGCGTTCCTCAGGGCTTTATTGTAAGAAGTGTTGAAGATGGCTCAGCAGCTGACAAAGCAGGAATGCAGGTTGGAGATGTTGTTATAGGAATTAACGATACAACAATAACATCTATTTCTGAGTTCAACAAAATCAAAGCAGAATTCAAGGCCGGCGATACAATAACAATAACCCTTTACAGGCAGGGCAACAAAATGAATGTTAAGGCTACCCTTGATGAAGACACCTCCGCCGCTAAAAGCAGCGAGAGCCAGAGTACGACCGAGTCTAAACAGGACGAATATAATTACAACCCATTCGACTTGTTTGGCGGATTTAATGGCTTTCAGTCAGATGGTCAGGACTCATAAATAAATTACGAGTACGAGATATTATATATTTTTTTCATATTTCATTACTTCCTTGAAGACAGCTGTTCTTTTTATAAGAATGGCTGTTTTCACTTTTGTTTATCTAAAGCCTTGATATCGCACGATTAAAATGATATACTATATTAAATTAGCCGTATATGTTTAGCCAGAAAGGAAAGAATAAAATGTCACTTGATAATAACGAAACCTTTGAAATTGAGGAAAATGCTTTAACTGAGCCATTAGATAGTAAGCACGATGAAGATGTAATCACTGAGAACAATATACAAGATGAACCGGGCGGACATACTTCAGAAGAATCTCAAAGCAACAACGAAAACGAGACAGAGGAACAAGGCTCAAAAAGCCAATCGTCAAAAAATATTATATATGTAATTTGCGTTTTAGTGATTATTGTTTGCCTTGCTGTTCTGGGAAGAAATATAATTGCAAAGGGGAAAAATCTATTTCAAAAATTTAATAACAAAGATTCCGATTCAACAACCGTTGAAAGTGCTTCAATCAACGCACCTGATAAAATAAAGGATTTATATATATTGGCGGATTTGCCTGATGATTATAAGCTAAAAAATCAGGATATTTCCGATACAAAGGCGGTTTCAACATACAAAAACAAAGAGGGTGAGATAGCGCTCACTCAATCAACTATTTCCGATTACACACCTGAATATGATGTGAGTGACGAGAATATAGTTATATCAGATTTTTATAGCGGAGCAGGTCAGGACTATAAAGCTTATCAGATTGATAATAAATGCTATATCGTATGGACGACTGACGAATATACATTTGAGATAAAAACAAGTATGAAAAAGAGCGAGTCAATTCCGCTTATACTCAATGTTCAGAAAGCCGTAGAGGCTGAATCGGCAGCCAAAACTGAATAAGTATTTTATTCCCGTTCGGATAAATTCCAAGCGGGAATTTAGCTTATTAACAATTAAAGTATCAGCACTTGCAAAAAAATGATATTATTGGTATAATATCAAAAACGGTATATGTTCCTATAAGAGGGCGGTATAAATGAATAGTACAATGATATTAACGCTTATTAAATACGCTTTGTTTGTAATAGTTATTCTGCTTTTAGTTTTTATAATAGCAGTTATCACGCCAAAGCTTGCATCGCTTATTGATAAAAGACGAAAAAACCCGACACTCAGCGAGAAACATATAAACCCAGAGGAATATACCGTTAAAGATCCATATGGAAAGAGCGAAAAGTTAGACGGCTTTGATCCGAATTATAAAATATATAACGAGGACATATACGGCTTTAACAGAAAAAATAAAACAGAGAAATCTGAGAAATAACAAGGAGAACGAAATATGGCAAAAAATAATCAGAACAGCAAAATGGTAGAGCAGATAACTTCAATGGATGTTGATTTTGCAAAATGGTATACCGATATTGTTAAAAAAGCAGAGCTAATTGAATATACAAGCGTAAAGGGCTGTATGGTAATCCGTCCTTATGGTTATGCAATATGGGAAAATATTCAGAGAATCTTAGACGGAATGTTCAAAGAAACCGGACACGAAAATGTATGTATGCCTATGTTTATTCCTGAAAGTCTGCTTAATAAAGAAAAGGATCATGTTGAGGGCTTTGCCCCTGAGGTTGCTTGGGTTACTTATGGCGGAAGCGAAAAGCTTGAGGAACGCTTGTGCGTTCGCCCTACATCAGAAACCCTTTTCTGCGAGCATTATGCTAATATAATTCATTCATACAGAGATCTGCCGAAGCTTTATAACCAATGGGTTTCTGTTGTAAGATGGGAAAAGACAACAAGACCGTTTTTAAGATCGCGCGAATTCCTCTGGCAGGAGGGACATACCATTCACGCAACTGCTGATGAAGCTATCAATGAAACAGAGCAGATGCTCAACTGTTATGCAAGATTCTGTGAGGAATCACTTGCTATACCGGTTGTAAAGGGGAAGAAAACAGAAAGCGATAAGTTCGCGGGTGCTGTTTCAACCTATGCTATAGAGGCTCTTATGCACGACGGGAAGGCACTTCAGGCGGGAACATCACACTACTTCGGAGATGGCTTTGCCAAAGCATTCGGAATAGAATATACCGACAAGGAAAATAAAAGGGTTAATCCTCACCAGACCTCGTGGGGTGTTACCACTCGTCTTATCGGCGCTATCATAATGACCCACGGCGACGATAACGGACTGGTTCTGCCGCCTGCTGTTGCACCGATACAGGTTGCTATTATCCCTATCGCTCAGCATAAAGAGGGCGTTCTGGATAAGGCAAACGAGCTTTATGAAAGACTCAAATCGACAGGAATCAGAGTTAAGCTTGACGACAGTGATAACTCTCCTGGCTGGAAGTTCTCAGAATATGAAATGAAGGGCGTTCCTGTAAGACTGGAAATCGGACCGAAGGATATTGAGAATAATCAGTGCGTTTTAGTCACAAGACATAACAGAGAAAAGACCTTTGTAACTCTTGATGAGCTTGAAACTGCTGTCAGTCAAAAGTTAAAGGAAGTTCACGACGGACTTTATGAAAAGGCTCTTCAGAACCGTGAAAATAAAACCTATCGCTGTAAGAGCATTGAGGAAATCTCAAAGGCTCTTGAAGAAAAAGGCGACGGATTTATCAAGGCAATGTGGTGCGGCGATGAAGCCTGTGAGGACGAGGTTAAAGAAAAAACAGGTGCGGGCTCAAGGTGTATTCCGTTTGAGCAGGAGGATATCGATGATAAATGCGTGTGCTGTGGAAAACCTGCTAAACATATGGTTCTCTGGGGTAAGGCATATTAAATCAAAGCCAGGATTATTATTCTGATTAAATGAATAAAAACTCGGGTATTCTTAATATATAAAAGTGTTATTATATATAAAAGGGTTCGGAGATAAATATGACTAGATTATATATTGTTATTCCATGCTATAATGAAGAAGCTGTTTTGTTAGAAACAGCAACAAGGCTCAGAGAAAAAATCCGCACGCTTATGTCAGAGAGTGTAATTACCTCAGACAGCAGGGTTATTCTTGTTGACGACGGATCAAGCGACGGAACATGGGAGCTTATCAAAAGAATTCATTACAGCGATAATATGTTTTCAGGTTGTAAGCTATCGAGAAATCAGGGACATCAGAATGCTCTTTTATCAGGACTTGACTGCGCCAGAGGAAAGTGCGACGCTGTTATCTCTATGGACGCAGATTTGCAGGACGATATAAATGTAATTGATGAGTTTGTTAAAAAATACGAAGAGGGTAACGATATCGTATACGGTGTAAGAAGCTCGAGAAAAAATGACAGCTTTTTTAAAAATAAAACTGCAAAGCTATTTTATAAGCTTATGGGATTTATGGGTGCGGAAATTGTTCCAAACCACGCCGACTATCGACTTTTAAGCAGCAGAGCTTTGGAAAGTCTGTTTGAATTCAAAGAGGTCAATCTTTTTTTAAGAGGCATTGTTCCTCTTGTGGGGTATAAATCTGCTAAGGTTTATTATGAGAGAAAGGAACGCTTTGCAGGGAAAAGTAAGTATCCTCTTAAAAAGATGATCTCATTTGCTCTTGACGGCATAACATCATTCAGCATAAAGCCTATTAAAATGATTACCTCGCTTGGAGCTATCTTTGTCATTGTCAGCGGTAGTATGCTTATCTATTCGCTTATCAGCTATTTTACAGGACATTCAGTAAGCGGTTGGACATCGCTGATTACTTCTATCTGGACGTTGGGCGGACTTCAGCTTTTGGCAATAGGTATTATCGGAGAATATATCGGAAAGGTGTTTTTAGAGACAAAAAAACGCCCCAGGTATATAATTGAAGAGCTTTTAGATGATGATATAAGCAAAACAGAATAATTTTAAGCCTAAATTTTGTTTTGTTGACAGGATAAAAGCACTATATATTGTGCTTTTGGAATTATTATAAAAATAAACAAAAAATTGCTTGACAAAACCTTATAAAGTATGGTATGATTGTTTTACCTCTTTATGAGGTCTATTTTTTTGCGCCCTTTTTAAGGCATAGCTTCTGACCCAAAGCGTGCTTGAAAAAGAGTGAGGATAATAACCTCAAACCGAAATCAATCGGCATATAGCAACGTGCTATATGGAGGGAGGCAATTGGACAGGCGTTTTATATATGAGAACGCAAATTTCGTCAGGAGGTGCCGAAATGAGAGTAAAGATAACACTCGCTTGCACAGAATGTAAGCAAAGAAACTACGCAACAAAAAAGAACAAGAAGAATGACCCTGACAGACTTGAAATGATGAAGCATTGCAAGTATTGTAAGAAGCACACTCTTCACAAAGAAACAAAGTAGACGAAAGGAGTTTTTAAAATGGCTAAAGATTCCACTGCCGTTAAGCAAAAAGGCGGAAATAAAATCGTCAAGTATTTCAGAGACTTAAAATCAGAAATTAAAAAAGTTGTATGGCCGAGCAGAAGTCAGGTTGTAAATAACACAGGCATAGTACTTATTCTCTGTGTAATATGCGGCTTGGTTCTTGCAGGTATTGACCTCGGCTTATCACAGCTTGTTAAACTTCTGCTTGGTATTAAGTAATGAAATGAAAATGGTTTTTTAACAACAGGAGGTATTGCTGTTTATGTCAGAACAAGCTAAGTGGTATGTTATCCATACCTATTCCGGCTATGAAAATAAGGTAGCTCAAAGTATTGAAAAGGTTGTTGAAAACCGAAAGCTCCATGATCTTATCCCTGAAATAAAAGTACCTATGGAATCATATTCCGAGGTAGGAAAAGAGGGCGAGATAAAGGAGGCTGAAAGAAAGCTGTTTCCAAGCTATGTTCTTGTGAAGATGGTCATGACAGATGATACATGGTATATCGTGAGAAATATCACGGGCGTAACAGGCTTTGTCGGACCGGGTTCCAAACCGATTCCGCTGACTGAAGCTGAAGTTGAAGCTCTGGGCGTTGACACAAAAACCGCCGAAATCGAGGTCAACTACAAAGAAGGCGACAGCGTTTCTGTTACGGGAGGTTCATTTGAAGGCTTTACAGGCACAGTTGAGTCTGTTGACCTTGAAGAGCAGATAGTCAATGTTATAGTATCAATGTTTGGAAGAGAAACGCCGGTTGCTCTGCCGCTTACACAAGTGACAAAATTGGATTAATTTATTCGTTTTTAAGAAGCTGATTTTTATACAAACATCTTGCTTCTAAAGTGGGAGAGTTAAAATATTCATTAACTCGCCTTTACCACAATTTATGGAGGTGCGAAAAGATGGCACAAAAAGTAGTAGGCTATGTAAAGCTACAAATTCCTGCAGGAAAAGCAACACCTGCACCACCAGTTGGTCCTGCTTTAGGACAACACGGTGTAAACATCGGAGCATTCACTAAGGATTTCAATGAAAGAACAAAGAATGACGCCGGTCTTATCATTCCGGTTGTTATAACAGTTTATGCTGACCGTTCTTTCACATTTATCACAAAGACTCCGCCAGCTGCTGTATTGATTAAGAAGGCTTGCGGAATTGAGCATGCATCCGGTGAACCAAACAAGAAAAAGGTTGCTAAAATCACAAAAGAGCAAATCAGACAAATTGCCGAACAGAAAAAGCCAGACCTTAATGCGGCTACTGAAGAAGCTGCAATGAGCATGATCGCTGGAACGGCTCGCTCAATGGGTATTGAGGTTGTTGACTAAGAACGACGAGGAAGAAGTAAAAGGCTTTGACCTCAGACTTCTGAAATCTGACTTCTAATCGTGGGAGGATTATTCCGCTAACCGAATCGCGAAAAAGCATTTGGTATTACCACTTAATGAGGAGGAAAAATTACAATGAAACATGGCAAGAGATATATCGAAAGCGAAAAGGCTATCGATAAAGCAAAATTATATGATGCACCAGAAGCCCTTGAATTGGCTTGCAGTGGTGCAAAGGCTAAGTTTGATGAAACTATTGAAGCACATATCCGTCTGGGTGTTGACTCTCGTTACGCTGACCAACAGGTTCGTGGTGCAGTAGTTTTACCAAACGGTACAGGTAAAAATGTAAGAGTATGCGTTTTCTGTAAAGAGGACAAATACGACGCCGCTAAAGAGGCAGGAGCTGACTATGTCGGCGGTATGGATCTCGTTGAAAAAATCCAAAAAGAAAACTGGATGGACTTTGATGTAGTAGTGGCAAGCCCTGATATGATGGGTATTGTAGGACGTCTTGGTAAGATCTTAGGACCTCGTGGACTTATGCCTAACCCAAAAGCAGGAACAGTTACTCCTGATGTTGCAAAGGCTGTTACTGAGGCTAAGGCCGGTAAGATCGAATACCGTCTTGATAAGTCAAACATTATCCACTGCCCTATCGGAAAGGCTTCATTCGGAAAGGATAAGCTGAATGAAAACCTTGAGACTTTAATGGATGCAGTTGTTAAGGCAAGACCTTCAGCTTTGAAAGGTCAGTACCTCAAGAGCCTGACTGTTGCTTCAACAATGGGTGTTGGAATCAAGCTATCTATTGCAAAATACGGAAACTAATAATTATAATAAAATCAACGGCTTCTTTAAGGAGCCGTTTTTTCTTTTAAAGGCAAGAAACAAGATGCAGAAATATTTTGTCCATAACAGATAATGATTTATGTCAAAAAATTAACAGCAAATTCAATAAAAACAGCTTTTTTGCCTTTACAAATAAAATAACTTGTGCTAAAATATATATTTGAAGTAATGGATTAAATTGAGTTTTTTAGGAAATTTTACTTGTAAAAGTAATAGAAATATTCATTGCTAAACATTTTTGAGGAGGATATAAAAAATGGCAAGAAAAATGAAAACCATGGATGGTAACAATGCCGCTGCATGGGCGTCATACCCATTTACAGAAGTAGCTGCTATCTATCCTATCACACCTTCTTCAGTTATGGCTGAAGTTACTGACCAATGGTCGGCAAAGGGACAGACAAATATTTTCGGCACACCTGTTAAGGTTGCAGAAATGCAGTCTGAGGCAGGAGCATCAGGAACAGTTCACGGTTCTTTGGCTGCCGGAGCTTTAACAACAACTTATACGGCTTCACAGGGCTTGCTCCTTATGATTCCTAATATGTATAAAATCGCAGGAGAGCTGCTGCCGTGCGTAATTCACGTTTCAGCTCGTTGCGTTGCATCACACGCTCTTAACATTTTTGGCGACCACTCTGACATTTATGCATGCCGTCAGACAGGTTTTGCAATGCTTTGTTCATCAAACCCTCAGGAGGTTATGGACTTAGGTACCGTTGCTCACCTTGCAACAATCAAAGGCAGAGTGCCGTTCTTACACTTCTTCGACGGATTTAGAACATCTCACGAAATTCAGAAGATTGAGATTTGGGACAAGGAAGATGTTGCTCAGATGGTTGACAAGAAGGCTCTTCAGGCTTTCAGAGACAGAGCATTAAATCCTGAGCACCCAGTTCTTCGCGGTACTGCTCAGAACCCGGATATATTCTTCCAGGCTCGTGAGGCTTGCAACAAATACTATGATGCAATCCCTGGCGTTGTTGAAGAATATATGGATAAGGTTAACAAGAAAATTGGTACAGATTATAAGCTGTTCAACTATTATGGTGCTCCCGATGCTAAGCACGTTATCGTAGCAATGGGTTCAGTTTGTGACACAATTGAAGAGACAATCGATTATCTGAACGCTACTGAGGGTACAAAGCTCGGTCTTGTTAAGGTAAGACTTTATAGACCTTTCTGTGCTGATAAGCTGGTTGAAGCTATCCCTGACACCTGCACACAAATTTCTGTTCTTGACAGAACTAAGGAGCCCGGTTCACTTGGCGAGCCTTTATACCTCGACGTTGTTGCAGCTCTCAAGGGAACACAGTTCCACAACATCACAGTTGCTTCAGGAAGATACGGCTTAGGTTCAAAGGATACAACTCCTGCACAAATCAAGGCTGTATTCTGGAACGCTGAGTGGAAAGAGAACTTCAAGCCGAGATTTACAATCGGTATCGACGACGACGTAACTTATCTTTCACTTGACGCTGACGAAAAACTCGACTCAGCTCCTAAGGGAACAACCGCTTGTAAGTTCTGGGGACTTGGCGCTGACGGAACAGTTGGAGCTAACAAGAACTCGATCAAGATTATCGGCGACCACACAGACCTCTATGCACAGGCGTATTTCTCATACGACTCAAAGAAATCAGGCGGTGTAACAGTATCTCACTTAAGATTCGGTGAAACACCTATCAAGTCAACATATCTCATCAATCAGGCTGATTTTGTTGCTTGCCACAACGAGTCATACATCAACAAGTATGATATGGTTTCTGACATTAAGCCTGGCGGAACATTCCTGCTCAATACACAGTGGGATATGAAGGGACTTGAAAAGAATCTTCCCGGTCAGGTCAAGAGATATATCGCTGAGAATAATATCAAGTTCTACACGATCAACGGTGTTAAGATAGGTAAGGAAATCGGACTTGGCAACAGAATCAACACTGTTTTACAGTCTGCATTCTTCAAGCTTTCAGGAATCATTCCTATGAAGGACGCAATCAAGTATATGAAGGATGCTGCTACTGCTTCTTATTCAAAGAAGGGTGAGGCTATCGTTAAGATGAACCACGACGCTATCGACGCTGGCTGCGAGCAGGTTGTTGAAATAAGTGTGCCTGAGTCTTGGAAAAAGGCTAAAGACTCAAAAATGGGTATGGCTAAGGTTAAGACAAACGATAAGGTACTTCAGAAGTTTGTCAATGAAATTCAGATTCCTTGCAACGCACAAGAGGGAGATAAGCTTCCTGTTTCAAAATTCGTTGATATGGCAGACGGTACTTTCCCACAGGGTTCAGCAGCATTTGAGAAGAGAGGAATTGCAGTTGACGTTCCATCATGGGTAAGCGAAAACTGTATTCAGTGTAACTTCTGTTCATATGTTTGTCCTCACGCTGTGATCCGTCCTGCTGTTATGACTGACGAAGAACTTGAAAATGCTCCTGAGCTCGCTAAGAAAAAGGCTGTTCCTATGACAGGAATGCCCGGCTACAACTTTGTTGTAACAATGTCTGCTCTCGACTGTACAGGATGCGGTTCTTGTGTAAACGTATGTCCTGGTAAGAAGGGTAACAAGGCTCTTAATATGATGCCTCTTGAAACACAAATTGCTGAGCAGGAAGTATTCAACTATGGTTTAACTCTCCCTGAGAAGCCAGATGTTCTTGAAAAGTTTAAGGCTACAACAGTTAAGGGTTCACAATTTAAACAGCCATTGCTTGAATTCTCAGGCGCTTGCGCAGGATGTGGAGAAACTCCTTATGCTAAGCTTATAACTCAATTATTCGGTGACAGAATGTATATCGCAAACGCAACCGGATGTTCATCAATCTGGGGCGGTTCTGCGCCTACAACTCCATATACAAAGAATGCACTCGGCAAGGGTCCTGCTTGGGCTAACTCATTGTTTGAGGATAACGCTGAGTACGGATACGGTATGTTCTTAGCACAGAACACAATCAGACAAAGAACTATCGCAAAGATTCTTGAGCTTAAGAAAACTACAAAGAGCACATCTCTCAAAAAGGCAATTAACGGCTATCTGTCAACAATCGACGATGGTGCTGCTAACTCAGCTGCAACTGACGAGTTGATCGCTGCTCTCAAAAAGGCTAAGACAAAGGCTGCTGACGAAATCCTCAAGGATAAGGACTTCTTAAGAAAGAAATCTATGTGGGTATTCGGAGGAGACGGCTGGGCTTACGATATCGGATTCTCAGGCTTAGACCATGTTATCGCTCAGGGCGAGGATGTAAACATCTTCGTATTCGACACAGAGGTTTACTCGAACACAGGCGGACAGTCATCAAAGGCAACACCTACAGGTGCTATTGCACAGTTCGCAGCAGCAGGTAAGGAAGTCAAGAAGAAAGACTTAGCAGGAATTGCTATGAGCTATGGTTATGTATACGTTGCTCACGTTGCTATGGGTGCTGATTACAACCAGTGCATCAAGGCAATTACCGAAGCTGAAGCTTACAACGGACCGTCACTTATTATCGGTTATGCTCCTTGTATAAACCACGGTATCAAGGGCGGAATGTCTATTGCTCAGACGGAGGAAAAGAAGGCTGTTCAGGCAGGCTACTGGCATCTTTACAGATACAATCCTGCATTAAAGGCAGAGGGCAAGAATCCGTTTACACTTGATTCTAAGGCTCCTACAGCAGATTATAAAGACTTCATCATGGGCGAGGTTAGATACAACGCACTTGCAAGGCAAAATCCTGAAAGAGCTGAAAAGCTGTTTGACAACGCAGTTAAGAATGCGGCTGACAGATACGATTATCTGCTCAGACTTCAAAAGCTTTACGGCGAAGAGGAGAAGTAAGATAGTTTCTTATTAAACCATATATACAAAAATCAATCCCGATGCAAATTGCATCGGGATATTTGTATGTAAGAATATTTTTTCAGCCAACCAAGCAATAAAAAGACGGTTCATAAATCGAACCGTCTCTACTACTATTACTATATATTTATTTGCTTTCTATCTTTTTATTCACCTTTTTAGCGGTTGTTTTTCCGTCCTTTACGCCCTCAGTGCTTTCCGGAATGAAAACAATTTTCAGCGTCTGGAGCATTATTTTCAAATCGAGTAAAAGCGAATAATTTTGAATGTAAATCAAATCAAGCTTTAATTTATCATATGGCGTTGTGTTGTATTTTCCAAGTACCTGTGCATATCCTGTCAGTCCTGCCTTAACCTTTAATCTAAACTTGAATTCAGGCATATCCTCAAGATATTGTTCTGCAATTTCGGGGCGTTCAGGTCTGGGACCTACAAAGGACATATCCCCTTTCAGAATATTAAAAAGCTGAGGAAGCTCGTCAAGGCGGGTTTTTCTGAGAAATTTTCCTATCGGAGTAATCCTTTTGTCCTTGGTGGTAGCAAGTCTTGCTACGCCGTCCTTTTCGGCGTTTACAATCATACTTCTGAATTTTATAACATCAAATTTTCTTGCGCCCTGAGTAAGCCTTGTCTGTTTGTAAAAGACAGGGCCTCTGTCATAAAGCTTTATGCAAAGTGCAATAATAAGCATAAAAGGTGAAGATATGATAATTGCAATAAGTGAAAGCAGTATATCGACAAAGCGTTTAATTATCTTTTCTTCAAAGCCGAATCCAATGTTCTTACTGAGTAACAGCGGCGTATCAAACAGATGAACTTCATCAGCACCCCGTATAATAATATCGGAAAGCTTTGGGTTTATATAAGTTCTGATTGAATGTTCATAAGCGTATTTTAATATTTTGTTTCTTATCTGAGACGGAATATCGCATAAAATAACACCGTCATAGCCTGATATTTTCTCATTTATTACTTCAAGAGGTTCTTCAATGCTTATTGACGAGGAGATAAGGTATTTATCGACACGCATACTCATTTTCTGCACTAAATCTCTTGCCGAAGTGCTTCCGTAAACTATAATCATTTTCTTCGGCGGATATATTCTTGCATACACAGCCTTACTTGCAAATGACCAGAATATGATACAGATAAAATCAATTATGGTCATTAACACTGTCGGGCCAAACCGCAGGAAACCTCGGCTTATCAAGCTGATAAAAATATAGGCAAAAAAGTTTGTAAACAGCACAGACAGAACCTGTGAACCAATCAACCCGACAGTTTTAAGCGAGCCTACACGAAATCCTCCGAACGACCTGCCAAATACTATATACAGCAGCATATACAGCATAACAAGCAATACATTACCGTTCTGCCAATAGATTTTCTGTTTTAACTCTTCGCTATAGTTGTAATATGATGTCCATATAACGCTGAATACAGCGGTAACTGCAAGTGCTATTATAAACCCGGAAAAGAACATTACCATTCTTTTGAACTGTTCTTTATTATTCATTATTGCAACGCCTTTCTTACTTTTTGAATTAATTTCTCGTTGCTTTCGGCTCTTTGCCGAAAAAGGTTAAAACTCACAAACTTGTCAAAATTATTATATCACCTTTTTATTATATAATCAAGCACTAAAAGAATATTAAATAATTGACAATTGACAATTGAATATAGCCAAAAGCGTTCAGGTCGTATTATTGACCTGAACGCTCTTTCTTTTTTACTTCACCTTTACCTTCTTCTTACACTTAACCCACTTACTATACACCTTCTGCGTCTTGCCCTTTGCGTCCTTGTAAGTCGTATACGCCCTTACCCTTACAAAGTATTTCTTCTTGCTCTTTAGCTTCTTGAAAACAATCTTGTTCTTGACAGTCGCCTTATTGATTACGTTCTTCTTGAAGTTCTTCTTAGTAGATGCTTGTACTTCATAACCTACTGCCTTTGCAACCTTCTTCCAGGATACTGTTATCTTCTTGCCCTTAGCCTTTGCTGTAAAGCTTACGATCTTTGCCTGCTTAATTGCCTTTTCAGCGGCAGCCTTAGCCTCTGACGCCTTTTGAGCCGGTGACGTTGTCTTTTTAACATTACCGCCTGTTGGTTTTGTTGGGGTTGTCGGATTTGATGGGCTTGTTGGGTCAGAGCTGTCTGATGGGGTTGATGGGTCTGATTCGGACGGGTCTGATGGGTTTGATGGGTCAGATGGGGTTGAAGGCTCGTCTTTCTTTTCTTCTAAACCTTCGATCGCTGAATATATATCCTCTGTTAGTGACCTCATACCCAATATGTATGATTCCTCGTTCTTTGTTGCCGCTTTATCAAGCAATGCTTTTAATACCCCATAGCTTTCTTCTGTGTATTTTTCCTCAGAATATTTATTTGCTTCTTTTACCGCTGTCTTTAATTCCTTTAATGCTTTGGAAATCTCATCTTCTATATCACTGCAAGCTATCTGGCTCTTTGCCACCGAATCCCAATAGCAAAATACTCTTGCATTTGCTGGTAAATTGTATGCGTCTACTGTTCTTGAATAAACATATACCGTTTTAATAGAATCAATATATTTTAAAGCGTTATCGCTGATTTTCGTAACATTTTCAGGAATTTCTAGCGATTTTAAACTTTTACATTCATCTAATGCACCTACTCCTATTTCAGTCAGCTGAGAGCCATCTTCAAACGCAATCTCCTCAAGTCCAACACCTTCTTTTCTACTAAAGCCATAAGTAATATCAGTTACAGAAGCAGGGATAACTACCTTTTTTAGTAATGGACATCCCGAAAATGGCGAACCCCAAATAGTTTTAAGTCCCTCTTTAAATGTAACTGATGAAAGCTTTTTACAATTTTGAAATGCAATATTATCAAGAGCATCTATAGCATCAACTGGATATTTGTCCCATGTCTCTATTGTTGACGGAATTATAATGCTTTCAACAGCTGTATTCTTAAATGCTCCGGCTCCTATTACAGTTAATCCTTCCGGAAGTGTTACATTCTTTAACGATGTACAATCTTCAAATGTACAAGGTAACCAACCAGTACAAATTCCTTTTCTTTCGTCTAGCCCAACTGGAACAGTAAGAGTTGATGGTATTCTTACACTCTCAAGCGAGGTGCATCCATCAAATACAAAATCTCCTAAAGATGTCATACCCTCTGTTAGTGTGAGATTTTTAAGTTTCGTGCACTCTGCAAAGGCGCAGCTTCTACGCTCTGGAATTGACCTTGCAACAGTAACAAATCCTGTTATTGTTGAAGGTAAAGTAACCGTTTCAAGGTTAGGCATTTTATAAAATGCAGCAAAACCTATTGTTGTTACACCTTCTTCAATTACCACTTCCTTAATGTCATTTTTATATTTTTGGTATGTATAGACATCAGGATAGTCAACTAGACAGGTGTCATACACTTCACTTGAAACTAAACCAGCAGAAGGATTTTTCAAATCAAAATCAGGTGTAGCCATTTCTCCCTCGCCCGATAATGTAAGCACACCTTCTGAATCAAGCGTCCATGTTAAATCTCCGCATTCTCCTTTTGCAACTTCACTTGCTGAAGCGGTCATTGCGCCCATAAGCGCTGTTACTGCCATTGTTGTCGCTACCAACAATGACAAAATTCGTTTAAGTTTCATATTAGAAACCACCTTTCTTTTTTAATAATAATCTATGTAATTTAAAATTACAAACAACACAAAAAGGCGCAGTACGCCTAAACATACTACGCCCTATTTACAATATTACATTCTAGAGAACTATTCTGTACACAGCAAATAAAGGTTAGGCGAAATGCCCCCCCCCCCGTTTACAAATACTGGGTAATTTGCGTTGTACATAAAAGTCCCTCCTTAAACTTAGTATCTATAATATAACATATTTTGAGGGGGGTGTCAAGTATTTTTCAAAATATTTTTGAAAATAGTCTGCGTGATCCATTTTGGCCATATCTTTTTAAGCATATAATTAAATAATATGTAAAAAAATATTTTGATTGACAAATTCGAATGATTATATTATAATTGTATATACAGATGATTAAAGAAGCTAATTATGTCTGTTAAAAGGGAAAATAATTATGGACTTTATCAGAAACAACCTGCCGCCATACAGCGTGCTTATGTCGGTTTATATAAAAGAAAACCCTGCATATCTTTCAGAAAGTCTGGAAAGTATGCTTACGCAAACAGTACCTCCGTCAGATTTTGTCTTAGTCTGCGACGGAAAGCTGACAGACGAATTAAACGTTATTGTAAAATCCTTTGAAAGCGAATACAGCGACATTTTTAATTCCGTAAGGCTTATTGAAAATGTCGGAACAGGTCT
>CANQJW010000012.1 GCA_947624345.1 uncultured Clostridia bacterium
GGGCTTTATTTTTACAGACCTTTTGACGAACTTAGAACGTGTATCGGATCATTGTTCTAACATTGCGTTTTCAATCAGACAGGAGGAAGACGAATCGTTTGAGTCGCATAAATATGTAAGAAAGCTTAAAGAAACAGGCGAGGATTTCGACAAAGATGTTGAGGAATATATGGACATCTACCATATCCCAAAAAAGCAGGAAAGATAATCAAAGTTATGAGCAAAATATATAGTAAACTTGAAAAGTGCCTTAAATATATTCGCAAAAAGACCGATTTTGTCCCCGAGATCGCTATTGTTCTCGGATCGGGGTTGGGAGATTATGCTGAAAGTGCAAAGCTCAAGACACATTTGACTATTCCCTATTCAGAAATCAGCGGGTTCCCTGTTTCAACCGCACCTGGTCACAAAGGTCAATTTGTTTTCGCAACGGTAAACGGAGTTAAAATTGTCATTATGCAGGGAAGAGTTCATCTTTATGAGGGGTATGACATTTCAGATGTAGTTATGCCTGTCAGACTTATGGGAATGATGGGAGCAAAGGCTTTGTTTTTGACCAATGCCGCAGGGGGAATTAACGAGAGCTTTCATAGCGGAGAGTTAATGCTCATAACCGATCAGATTTCAGCGTTTGTAAAAAGTCCTCTTATCGGGGAGAACGTTGATGAACTGGGCGTTCGTTTTCCTGATATGAGCGAGATATATGATAGGGATTTGAGAAATATCATAAAAAAATCTGCCGAGGAGCTTGGTATTAAGCTTCAAGAGGGAGTGTATATTCAAGTGACAGGGCCTCAGTTTGAGTCACCTGCAGAGATTATAGCATTTAAATCCATGGGTGCTGACGCGGTGGGAATGAGTACAGCGTGCGAGGCGATTGCGGCAAATCATATGGGAATGAAAATTTGCGGAATAACCTGTATTGCCAATATGGCGGCAGGGATAAGCAAAAATCCTCTTACGAGCAGTGAAGTCAATGAAACTGCCGACAGGGTGGCTCCTGATTTTGAAAGACTTCTGACCGAGTCTATTGAAAATATATCTGATTATCTCAATAATAATTGAGGAGATTTATTATGATTAGATTTTATAACGGAAAAGTCTTAACATTTGCAGAAGGTTTTGATATTACAGTAGCTGAAGTTTGGATAGATAAAGATAAAATTTCTTTTGTGGGTAATCCAACCCAAAAAGAGCTTGAAGAGCAATTCTTTGAGCGAGAAATTGATTTGGACGGAAACCTCTTGATGCCGAGTTTTAAGAACGCACACACCCATTCCGCAATGACCTTTCTGCGTTCATATGCAGACGATATGCCCTTGAAGGACTGGCTGACAAAACAGGTTTTCCCGATGGAGGCTAAGCTGAAAGGTAAGCATATTTATACCTTTACAAAGCTGGCAATACTAGAGTATTTATCTAGCGGAATTACAGCTTCATTTGATATGTATTTCAAGCTTGATGACTATGTTAAAGCGAATATGGACGCAGGCTTCCGAACGGTAATTTGCTCGTCAACCAATGATTTTGGCGGAAGCCCTGAGCAGGACGAGGAGGACTATCTGAAATTCAATAGCATTTCACCGTTGATTTCATATAAGTTCGGCTGCCATGCGGAATATACCACAAAGCTTGACACAATCAAAGGCATAGCAAAGATGTGTCAGAAATATAAAGAGCCGTTTTTTGCTCATAACAGCGAAACTAAGCAGGAAGTAGAGGAGTGTATTGCTCGTTACAACAAAACCCCTACCGAGCTTTTTGACAATTTGGGTCTGTATGAATACGGAGGCGGAGGTTTTCACTGCGTTTATCTAAATGATAGCGATATGAAGATATTTAAAGAAAGGGGACTTTGGGTTATAACAAATCCAGCTTCAAACACTAAGCTTGCAAGCGGAGTTGCAGATATTTCAAAAATGCTCGATATAGGGATTAACATTGCCATAGGAACAGATGGTGCTGCATCAAATAATGCACTTGATATGTTCAGAGAAATGTATCTTGTTACGGGGCTTCAAAAGCTGAGACAAATGGACGCATCAGCTTGTCCTGCTAATGATGTTTTATATATGGCGACTGTGGGTTCTGCAAGAGCTATGGGACTTGTTGACTGCGATACCATAGAGACAGGCAAGCAGGCGGATTTAATTGTTATTGACCTCAATATGCCTAATATGCAGCCTATTCACAATATTACAAAAAATCTTGTATTTAGCGGTTCTAAGAAAAATGTTAAGCTGACAATGTGTGCAGGAAAAATTCTTTATCAGGACGGGGTATATTATCTTGATGAAGATGAACGAGATATTTATAAAAGAGCCAATGAAATGTTAAAGGATTTTTAGCTTATTCTGTTAAGAGCCGGTTAAGATAAGTAATTATTAAAAAATTAGAAAAAACACTTGCAAAACTACAAAAATAGTGGTATAATAACTGTAATAGTTTTATTGAAAGACTGGAAATTTGACTTCCGGTCTTTCGTATTTATTCAGGACTTTTATATTTTTAGGTTTTCTACTATTTGAGGACAGCGTGAAAAATACTTTTTCACGCACGTTTTTGAGCCTTTGCTGTCAAAAGAAATTGCGGCAATTCCGGTGCAGAACCGGCTCAAATTTCTGAGAAAGGAAGCCTTTGCACAGCAAGGGCATGGTATTAAAATGAAAAACAAAAAATCAGGTTCGACTGTTCATCTGATTACCGAGCTTGCAAAGCCTCTTTGTGACGAGTTGGGGCTAGAGCTTTGGGATGTTAAGTTTGAAAAAGAGGGTACAATGTGGTATCTTAGGGTGTTTATTGATAAGGACATGGGTATAAATATTGACGACTGTGAGAAATTTTCAAGACCTTTTAATAAACTGCTTGATGAAACGGACCCAATTTCCCAATCATATGTTTTTGAGGTTTCAGGCCCGGGGCTGGGCAGAGAACTCAGAAAGCCGGAGCATTTTGAACGGTTTATAGGCGAGAAAATTAGAATTCGCTTTATAAGGGCGAGAAACGGTGAAAAAGAAGTGTGCGGCACGCTGATTGGGTTTTCAAAGCCGAACATTACGGTTCGTTTTGACGGTATGGAGGAAGATGAAATTATTTCGCTGTCGGAATGTGCATATGTAAAGCTCAATGATGATGAAGATTTATTTGACATATAGTATAAGGAGGAACAAGAAAAAATGAATAAGGACTTTTTTGAGGCTCTTTCACTTTTGGAAGAAGAAAACGGAATTAAAGCAGAGGTTTTGGTTGAAAAGATTGAACAGGGTATTTTAAAGGCGGTAAAAAAGGATTTTCCGAACACTTTGGAGGAAAACATCTTAGTTAATATTGATTTGGAGAAAAACAGACTCACTGTCAAGCTCAACAAGACTGTTGTCGAAGAGGTTCAGGACACGGCCAATCAAATCAGCCTCGAGGATGCTTTGGAGATTTCAAAGAGAGCAAAAATCGGTTCTCAGGTTGGAATCAAGCTAAACCCTGCGAAGTTTAAAAGAATTGCGGCTCAGTCTGCAAAGCAGTCAATAAGAAGCGACATCAGAGAAATCGAAAGAGAAAATCTTCTAAATCATTATCAGGATAAGGAACACGAATGTGTATCGGCAACCGTTCAGAAAGTTGAGCCTGGAACAGGAAATGCTGTTGTGTCTATTGACGGCAGTGAGGCTTATTTGATAAGAAATGAGCAGATTCCTGGTGAGATTCTTCATGAGGGAGATATCATAAAGGTTTATGTTGTGGGAATTGTAAATCCAGAAAAGCGTCCTACTGTCAGAATTTCAAGAACGCATAGAGATTTGGTAAAGAGATTATTCGAGCTGGAGGTTCCTGAGGTTTATGATGGAACTATCGAGATTATGGGGATTTCAAGAGAAGCTGGTGCAAGAAGTAAGGTTGCCGTATGGTCAAAGAACGAAAATGTAGATGCAGTTGGTGCTTGCATTGGTCCAAGGCGTTCAAGAATCTCAGCTATTGTAAAAGAGCTGAACGGAGAGAAAATTGATATAATTCCTTACAGCGAGGACGATGCAGAATTTATAGCTTCAGCTTTATCCCCCTCCAATGTTATTAAGGTGACATTAGCAGAGGACGGAACAAGAGCTTGTGAGGTTGTTGTTCCCGACGATCAGCTTTCTCTTGCTATCGGAAACAGAGGACAAAATGCAAAACTAGCGGCAAGACTGACGGGCTATAAGATTGATATTGGTCCTGAGCACCCGATTCAGATAGATTAAAATTTTAAAACAGGCAGTTAACTGAAAAATAAATCATTTTATAAGAGAGGTAAAGGAATAGGAAATTATGAAAATAAAGAAAATTCCTATGAGAATGTGTATCGGCTGCGGTGAAGTGAAGCCTAAAAAAGAGCTTATACGCATTGTAAAATCAAAAGAGGGTGAAATTTCACTTGACTTGACAGGAAAGAAGTCGGGACGAGGTGCATATATCTGCGGCGATATAAAATGTCTTCAAAAAGCAAGGAAATCAAGAAAGCTTGAAAGAAGCTTCTCTTGCCGGATTTCAGATGAGATATATGACGCTATGGAAAGTGAGTTATCAAAATGAATAAGATAATGGGACTTCTCACTATGGCGAGGAGAGCAGGAAAACTTTCTTTCGGAATGGATATGAGCAAGGACGCTTGCAAAAGAGGAATTTCAAAAGGAATATGTACAGCTAATGATGTTTCACCAAAAAGCCTTAAAGAAATCAAGTTTGTATGTATGGTTGAGAATGTACCGCTTTATTCTCTCGGTATGGATATGGAAGCTGTCGGGGCTGAGCTTGGAAAAAAAGTCGGAATAATATCAGTAAACGACAGCGGATTTATGAAAAAAGCAAAGGCCTATATGGAAGAAATAGAAATTGATAATGATATGTATTAAGGAGGTTAATGAAACCTATGGCAAAAAATTATAAACTCGGAGAGCTTGCAAAGGATTTAAAATTGACATCAGCTGATGTTATAAAGTGCCTTGACAGAGTGTTTGGTGATCCTAAAAAGACAGTTTCATCGCTTACGCCTGAAGAGGTAACCTATGTGTTTGAGTATTTCACACAGAAAAATCAGGTTGAAAGCTTTGAAGAATATTTTGCAAGCGGTGTTGTTAAAGAGGAGAAAAAGGAAAAGCCAAAGACTGAGCCTAAGCCTAAAAAATCTGAAAAGAAGACGGAGGCTAAGGCAGAAAATAAACCTGCAGCAAAGCCAAAAAAGGAAGCTTCTGATAAGGACAAAAAGGACAAAAAGGCGACGGAAACAAAGACGGAGGTTAAAAAGCCTCAACCAAAGAAGAAAACGCCTCCTAAAAAGCAGGATCACGGAACAAAGCAGAAGCTTGTTTCATCGGGTTCAGCACAGGGTGGAGTAACGGTTTCAAATGATGAAAACACTTATTCAAACACCAAGACCGTTGACACAAGGGGAAGCTATGTAAACCTTGATAAATATAACGAGAAGTATGATTCTCTTGCTGAAACAAAGTCAGGCAGGGGCAGGGATAACTATACCAAAAAGCAGAAAATCAAGCAGAAGTCTCAGCAATACAAAAAACAGCGTAAGTCTAATAAGGTTGAAACTGAGGCTCAGAAGCTTAAGCGTCTGGAGCTTGAGAGAGCTAGAAAACAACAGCTAAAGGTATCTATTTCTGATGAAATCACAGTATCAGAGCTCGCTTCAAGACTAAAGGTTGTTGCAACCGAGGTTATAAAGAAGCTTATGGGACTTGGCATTATGGCATCGATCAATGAGGTTATCGATTTTGATACAGCATCTCTTGTTGCAGATGAGCTTGGTGCAAAGGTTGAAAAGGAAGTTCATGTAACAATTGAAGAACGCCTTATTGTTGACGAAGAGGATAAGGAAGAGGATTTGGTTGAAAGATGTCCTGTTGTGGTTGTTATGGGACACGTTGACCACGGAAAGACATCAATCCTTGACAGGATACGCAACGCACATGTTACTGATTCTGAGGCCGGAGGAATTACACAGCATATCGGAGCATATCAGGTTATGTGCAACGGAAAGCCTATCACCTTCCTTGACACACCTGGACACGAGGCGTTCACAGCCATGAGACTTCGTGGAGCACAGGCAACAGATATTGCAATTTTAGTTGTTGCCGCTGACGACGGAGTAATGCCACAGACTGTTGAGGCTATTAACCACGCTAAGGCGGCAGGCGTTTCTATAATTGTCGCTATAAACAAGATGGATAAAGAGGGTGCAAATCCTGATAGAATAAAGCAGGAGCTTACCGAGCACGAAATTCTTTGTGAGGAATGGGGCGGAGATGTTATCTGCGTTCCTGTATCAGCTGTTACAGGAATGGGAATTGATGACCTTTTGGAAAACATTCTGCTTGTTGCAGAGGTAAAAGAGCTTAAGGCCAATCCGAACAGACTTGGAAAAGGAACTGTTATTGAGGCTAAGCTTGATAAGGGCCGTGGTCCTGTTGCCACCATTCTTGTTCAGAATGGAACACTTAATGCGGGAGATATTATTATAGCAGGAACTGCTGTCGGAAGAGTAAGAACAATGAGAAACGACAAGGGCGAGGAAATCAAATCGGCCGGCCCTTCAACTCCTGTTGAGATCACAGGATTGAGCGAGGTTCCAGACGCAGGCGAGGCATTTAATGTTGTTGCAGATGAAAAGCTTGCAAGAGAGCTTGCAGAGCAGAGAAAACAGCAGGCTAAGGAAGAGATATTCGGACAGTATCAAAAGGTTACTCTGGAGAATCTGTTCAGCCAGATAACAGAGGGAGAGAGAAAAGAGCTCCCTATCGTTGTTAAGGCTGATGTTCAGGGTTCAGTTGAGGCTGTAAAGCAGTCATTAGAAAAGATCTCTAACGATGAGGTAAGAGTTAAGGTTATCCACGGTGCAGTAGGAGCTATTTCTGAGGGTGACGTTATGCTTGCTGCGGCCTCAAACGCTATTATCGTTGGATTTAATGTACGTCCTGACCCGATTGCCAAAGAAAGTGCAGAGCGTGACGGTGTTGATATCCGTCTGTACAGGATCATATACGACGCAATTGAGGAAATTGAGGACGCTATGAAGGGTATGCTTGCACCTAAATATCGTGAGGTTGAGACTGCACGGGTTGAGGTAAGGCAGGTATATAAGATTTCAAACGTCGGTCAGGTTGCAGGAAGTTATGTATTAAGCGGCAAGGTTGGCAGAAACAATCAGATAAGAGTTGTTCGTGACGGAATCGTTATTTCAGAGGATAAAATGGCAAGCTTAAAGAGATTTAAGGACGATGTGAAAGAGGTTGCCGAAGGATACGAGTGTGGTATAACTCTCGAGAAATTCTCTGATATTAAAGAGGGAGATATCTTAGAGGCCTTCTATATGGAAGAGTATCGTGATTAGAATATAAAAAATACTTTAAGGAGAAAGCAAATTGGCAGGTTACAAACCAAGAAGATTATCTGAGGATATCAGAAGAATCCTTTCAGGTAAAATAAGAGATTTAAAAGATCCTAGAATCAACAGCAACGGTATGATAACAATTGTCCGCTGTGATGTTTCAAATGACCTATCATATTGCAAGGTTTATGTTTCATCATTCGAGGGGTTTGAAAAGGCAAAACAGGCTGTCAAGGGCTTTGAGTCGGCATCTGGTCTTTTAAAGCGTGAGATTTCTAATGTATTAAGGCTTAGAAAATGCCCGGAGCTTGAGTTCGTGGCTGATAATTCTATGGAACACTCAATTAAAATCAACAGGATTTTAAAAGAAATTTCAAACGATAAATCATATTCAGATAACGACAGCGAGGAATAGTACAGCAGAGATTTCAACTTATTATACGATTTCCGTAAAGGAGAGGAATACAGGTGGATTTTTCAAAGGTTAAAAGCTTTTTAGAAAGTGATGAATGTGATAACATAACTATTCTTACACACAAAAGCCCTGATGGTGATACTTTAGGCGGGGCCTTTGCACTTTGCTATATGCTAAGGGATATGGGAAAGAAAGCTAATGTTATAAACAACGAGCCTTTACCAAAAAAATATAAAGAGTTTATGTATCCTGACTATGAGCCGATGGATTTTGAGGAAAAGTGCGTTATCGCAGTGGATATAGCCAGTCTGGAATTGCTCGGCGATAATTTGTCAAGATATACGGAAGATAGCAAGATTGATCTTTGTATAGATCACCATATGACCAATAAAAAGTATGCAAAGCTATATTGTATTGATGCCGATTCGCCGGCTGCATGCCAGACATTATATGAACTTTTTAAATATATGAAAAGACCAATCACAAAGCTTATTGCAATCTGTCTTTATATCGGTATAACAACAGATACGGGTTGCTTTAAGTTTGAGAGCGTTACGCCAAAAACCCATATGATAGCGGCAGATTTGATTTCATACAATATCAATCACGCATATTTAAACCGTATGATGTTCGATGTAAAGCCAAGAGGAGTTATCAAGGTTGAGCAGGAGGTTTTAAGCAATCTTCAGTTCTGTTTTGATGATCGATGTGCAATTGAATTTGTTCCAAAGGCTCTTATTGACAACAGTGGTGTGGAATCAGCTGAGTTTGAAGAGCTTGCAACTATCCCTCTGACAGTTGAGGGCGTTGAGATCGGCATAACCATTAAGGAAAAAGAGAACAACGAGTATAAGCTATCTGTCAGAACAACAGATAAGCATGATGCTTGTGCATTTTGTAAAAGCTTTGGCGGCGGAGGACATCTTCGTGCGGCAGGCTGTCAGATTATCGGAACATATGATGAGGTTATGAAAAAGATATTAGACAGAGCATCTGAGCTGTTTAAATAAACTGAAATATTATGGATAAAGAACTAAACGGAATCATTGTTGTAAATAAGCCAAAGGCGTTTACTTCTTTTGATGTTATTGCGAAGCTGAGAGGAATTCTCAAAATAAAAAGGTTGGGTCATGCTGGAACACTGGATCCTATGGCTACAGGTGTACTTCCTGTGTTTGTCGGCAAGGCGACAAGGGCTTGTGATATACTTCCTAACAATGAAAAAAGCTATAAAGCAGGATTTAAGCTTGGGATTAAAACAGACACACAGGATATAACAGGTGAGGTCGTTTTTGAGGAAAAGTCCTGTGTAAAGCTTGATGAATTGGCTGATAAAGTTAAAATGTTTTTAGGAGAAATTGAACAGCTTCCGCCTATGTATTCGGCGGTATCTGTTGGAGGGAAGCGTCTTTACGAGCTTGCCCGTGAGGGAAAAGAAGTAGAGAGAAAGCCCAGAAAGATTTTTGTTGAAAGTATTTGTATCACCGAGTTTTACGAGGAATCTCAAACAGGAGTTTTAGATATACATTGCTCCAAAGGAACATATGTAAGAACGATAATTCACGATTTAGGCGAAGCGCTTGGAACGGGCGGAGTTTTAACATCGCTTGAGAGGACGTCTTCAAGCGGATATGATATTTCTCAAAGCAGATCACTTGATGAGATTCAGTCGCTTATAAACAGCGGTAAAGGCATAGAGGGAATAATGTATCCTATTGACAGTGCATTTGATTTATATGAAAAGATTATCCTTAATCCTAAGCATACAAGACTATATAAAAACGGTGTAAAGCTAAGGCTTGAACAGGTAGGCGTAATGGCTGAAAATACATATCGTGTATATGGAAGCGATAGAGAATTTTTAGGGCTTGGCTTTGCAGATGGAAAAACTAATGAATTTAAAATAAAAAAGAATTTCTTTTAGAGAATCACGCTTTTATATTAAATTGCTGAGTACAATCGACAATCGCATTGATTCCGATAAGGATTGATTTTATGACGTTAAACATTACAAAAAGCAAAGGGGCTCGTTTGAATAAAACTGTGGTTTCGTTGGGGATATTCGACGGAGTACACAGAGGCCATCAGTCCGTTATAAACACCGCCTGCAAATTCAAAGAGCAGGGACTTGATTTTGTACTATTCACATTCAAAACCGATACCGTTACTACGAAGAGCAAATACGGAAATATAGAAATGCTATTGTCAGATGTCCTCAAAAAAGAGCATTTTGAGGACTTAGGAGTAGACTTTGTATATTCTCCTGAATTTGATGAAATGAAAAATATGACGGCAGAACAGTTCGTCGAACAGGTTTTACATGAAAAGTTAAATGCTAAAGTCGTTGTTTGCGGTGAGGATTTCCGTTTTGGAAAAGATGCAGAGGGCGACGCTGAGAAACTGAAATTGCTGTGTGAGAAATTTCACATCGAAACGGTGTTTGTTCCACAAGCAAAGTACGACGGCAAGAAAATAAGCTCGTCAGAGATAAGAAACTGTATAAAAGAGGGAAAAATCAAAAGAGCGAATGAAATGCTCGGGTATAATTACTATTACAAGCTTCCTGTTCTGCATGGAAATAAAATAGGAAGACGCCTTGATTTCCCGACGATAAATCAGGAGATCTCAAAGGGGTGTATATTACCGAAGTTTGGTGTTTATATTACCCGAACAGAAATAGACGGAAAACTTTTTCAAAGCGTTTCTAATATTGGCGTAAAGCCTACTGTTGAAGAAAGGACTGTGCCGCTTATAGAGACGAACATCTTTGGCTTTGAGGAAGAGATATACGGTAGTGTCGTAAAGGTTGAGTTGTTGGAGTTTTTGAGACCGGAGCAAGTTTTTGAAAGCTTTGATGAACTAAAAAATCAGGTTCAATCTGATATAAAAAAAACAAAAGAATTTTTTAAAAATTATAATATCGTGGAGGATTTAAAATGAGTAAGGTAAGAACAAGATTTGCACCAAGCCCGACAGGGTATATGCACATCGGAAATTTAAGAACAGCACTGTTCACTTATATTATTGCAAAGAAAAACGGCGGAGATTTTATTCTCAGAATTGAGGACACCGACAGGGAAAGACTTGTTGAGGGTGCAACCGACGTTATTTACAGCACACTGAGAGAGTGCGGACTTAACTGGGACGAGGGTCCTGATATTGGCGGAGAATATGGTCCGTATATCCAGTCTGAAAGAATGGGGATGTATAAGGATTATGCAATAGAGCTTGTTGAAAAGGGAGAGGCTTATTATTGCTTCTGTGATAAGGAGCGTTTGGACGAGCTTAAAGCTGTTCAGGAGGCAAGCGGAGTTATGCCTATGTATGACAGGCATTGTAGAAACCTAAGTAAAGAGGAAGTTAAGGAAAAGTTAGATGCAGGGGTGCCCTATGTAATCCGCCAAAAGGTTCCAACGGAGGGTGAGACTACATTCCACGACGAGCTTTACGGCGATATAACAACCCCTAACTCAACGCTAGATGACCAGATACTTCTCAAAAGCGATGGTTATCCGACGTATAACTTTGCAAATGTTATTGACGACCACCTGATGGGAATTACTCATATAGTAAGAGGAAATGAGTATCTTTCTTCAACGCCAAAATATAATCTTCTCTATGAGGCATTCGGCTGGGAAGTTCCTAAATATATTCATGTTGAGCATATTATGAAGGACAAGCAGCACAAGCTCGCAAAGCGTGACGGAGACGCTTCATATCAGGATCTGATAAAGCAGGGTTATCTGACAGAGGCAATACTAAACTATATTGCATTACTAGGCTGGGCACCTAAGGGAGAAAGAGAGATTTTCACTCTTCCGGAACTCATTGAGGAGTTTGATATTTCAGGGCTTTCGAAATCGCCTGCTATTTTCGATACAATGAAGCTCAAGGCAATTAACGGCGAGTATATAAGAAAGATGCCTATTGAGAAATTTGAGAGCCACGCTATGCCATACTTAAAGCAGGCTATAAAGAGAGAGGATATCAACCTGCGTATGGTGGCAGAGCTTCTTCAGCCGAGAACAGAGCTTTTCACTAACATTCCTGAGCAGGTTGACTTTATTGATGAAATGCCTGAATATGATAACTCTTTGTATTTCCACAAAAAGATGAAGACAAATGAGGAAAACTCTCTTGTATCTTTAAAAGAGGTTCTGCCTGTTTTAGAGAGTATCGACGAGAACAGCTGGGATCAGGAGACTATATACAATAAGGTTATAGAGCTTGTTAAGAAAATGGAAGTCAAAAATGGTGTGGTTTTCTGGCCGCTTAGAGTTGCCGTTTCGGGAAAAGCCTTTACACCAGGCGGCGGAGTTGAGCTTTGCGTTATTCTGGGCAAAGAGGAGTCTATAAAGAGAGTTAAGGCGGCTATTGAAAAGCTGTCATAATGATTTCATATAACTATCACAATAGGCTGTTAAAATACAGATAGGTAAAATAATACTATCCAGAGGAGGCTATCCTTATATGATTGAGGTTAAAAATCTTTCAAAGCATTTTGGAGATAAAAAGGCTGTTGACGATATTTCGTTTACCGCAGAAGACGGTGAAATACTCGGATTTTTAGGGCCTAACGGAGCAGGAAAATCCACAACGATGAATATTCTTACGGGGTATATTTCGTCAACAGACGGTGTAGCACTGATAGACGGTGTTGATATTTTAGAGAATCCTATCAAGGCAAAGCAGAAGATAGGTTATCTCCCCGAGCAGCCGCCGCTTTATATGGATATGACGGTCAAGGAATATCTTTCGTTTGTGTACGATTTAAAAAAGTGCAAGCTGCCGAGAAATACGCATCTTAAAGATATTTGTCAGCTTGTGAAGATAGACAATGTTTATAACAGAGTTATTAAGAATCTTTCTAAAGGATATAAGCAGAGAGTAGGCCTTGCACAAGCACTTGTCGGAAACCCTAATGTGCTTATTTTAGACGAGCCTACCGTAGGTCTTGATCCTAATCAGATCATTGAAATAAGAACTCTTATCAAGAGGCTGGGTAAAAATCATACAGTTATTTTGTCTTCACATATCTTGTCTGAGGTTCAGGCGGTTTGCGACAAGATTGTTGTAATCAATCAAGGAAAAATCGTTGCGGACGATACTGAAGAGAATCTTTCAAAGAATCTTGTAAATAACAACAAAATCTCGGTTAAGATCGACGGGCCTTGTGACGAGGCTGAAAAGGTCATCAGCTCGATTGCAGGCATTAAATCAGTTGACATAACATCAAAGGAAACTGACGAGTTCTGCGAGTTTTCAATAGAGTCGGAGGAGGGCGTTGATATCCGCCGTGAGCTGTTTAAGAGGATTTCTGAGAGGAACTGGTACATTTTAGAGCTTAAGACTTCAAATATGTCTCTTGAAGAAATATTCCTGAAGCTTACGGTTGGCGAGAATATTCCGGCGGTTAAAAGTTATGGAGGTGTTAAATAATGAAAGCAATTTTTAGAAGAGAGTTTGTTTCATATTTTACTACACCTATTGGATATATCTTTCTTGGCTTTTTCTTTGCATTGGCAGGAATTGATTATTCTGTGACATCAATAGCCGGCGGCTCGGCAGGTTCATCAGGCTCGGGTACGGCTGAATTAACACAGTTTTTCTTGTGGCTTCTTATTATATTAGTTATTCTGATACCAATACTCACTATGAGGACGCTATCCGAGGATAAAAGACAGAAAACCGATCAGGTTCTTTTGACATCGCCTGTTAGCTTGTCTGGAATTGTAGTAGGAAAGTTTCTTGCAGCATTTTGTGTTTATATGATGGGAGTTGCAATAACCCTTGTTTTTTCAGTAGTGGTTTCTGCGTTTACAAAACCTGACTGGGTCACTATATTCGGTAATATCTTAGGACTCTTACTTTTGGGTGCTGCTTGCATTTCAATAGGAATTTTTGCTTCAAGTCTTACTGAAAATCAGGTTATTTCAGCGGTAATAAGCTTAGCGTCAATAGGGCTTATGAGCTTGCTATCGGTTATATCCGGCTTTATACCGATTAAAATTGTGCAGACTATTCTAAACAAGCTTTGCTTTTTAGAAAGATATATTGGTTACACATACGGTCAATTCGATTTGTCGAATGCAGTATATTTCATCAGCGTTGCCGTATTATTTATGTTCTTTACGGTCAGAGTGCTTGAAAAACGCCGTTGGGCTTAAAGGGGGTAGCGAAGATGGACAATAT
Organism: uncultured Clostridia bacterium; assembly: GCA_947624345.1. Lineage (GTDB taxonomy): Bacteria > Bacillota > Clostridia > Oscillospirales > Ruminococcaceae > UMGS1601. The sequence continues at coordinate 13,977 of CANQJW010000012.1, forward strand.
GTTTGATAAAGATTTAATAGAGGAAGAGCAGACTTTATCAGATAACGGCTTGGAAAACAGTGTAGAAGAGTTTACTGATAATGATTTGAATTCTGCTGAGACTGAGCCTTTAACGGAAACAAAGCAGACGGAAGAAAACTCCGAAAGTGTTGATGCAAGCTCAGTTGACGATGTTGAAAGTCCCGAGGACGAGACGGACAAAAAGCCAAAAAAGCCAAAGAGGAATCATAAAAAGCTAAAGCACGGCACTATGGCAACCGTCTTAACAGCTGTATTTATAGTGGTTTTGGTGCTTGTAAATATTGTTGCGACAAGTCTTTTTGAGAGATTTCCGCTTACCATTGATATGACATCAGACGCTTCATATACGATATCAGATAATACGGCTGATTATATCAAAGGCGTTGAAAAGCAGGTTAAGATAACAGTGTTGTCTGAGGAAAACGAATTTACTGCTACATCAAAATATATTCGCCAATCCAATGAGATTTTGAAGAATATCGTTAAAAGCAACGAAAACATTACGCTTGAATATGTAGATTTGTTATCTAACCCTGAGGTTAATTCAGAATACGAAGACACCCTTTCTGAATATGACATTATAGTTGAGACAGGTAAAAACCACGAAAGAACAACGGTTGTGCACCCGCAGGATTTAGTTAATTTTTCATCTGATTTTGAATCCTACTTCCAGCAGAATATGGGCGGAAGTCTTGAATCGTTTATTGAATATTACGGCGGAATGACCGTGATTGAGAACTATCCAAGCGGAATTGAAAGTAACTGTGCTGAACAGGCGTTTACATCTGCTATATTAAAGGTGACTGATGCAAATCCTGTAATGGTAACACTGCTTACAGGAAGAGAGGAGCTTACAGATCTTAGTTATTTCCAGACGCTTTTAGATGCAAACGGATATACAATAAACAGCATTGACATAACAACACAGGATATCCCAAAGGATTCAGATTTAATTATAATGGGAGCACCGAGCGTTGATTATACAGCAGATGAAGTTGAAAAGGTGTCGGCATTTTTAGACAATGGAGGAGAGCTTGAAAAGAATCTTCTTTACATTGAGAGCGTCGAGCAGCCGGACACCCCGAACATTGATGAGCTTTTAGAGGAATACGGCATAAGCTTCAGAGATGAGTTTGTATATGATGCTAATGGCGATAATGCAACCAACGGCTATGTGTTTATGGAGCTTGCAAATGATAACTTTATGGGCGACATAAAGGACGAATCATTAAGACTGTTCACAAGCATATATACAAAGCCAATAACTATTGATTATAATAATAAAGAGAGTCTTACCTGTGAGGCTTATGTTCAGACCTCAGATACAGGATACACAATGGATAAAAACCAGAAAGAGCTGACAAAAGGTGTAACTGTTACAGCGGCAGTTGGTTCAAAGGCGGCATTTATCGATGACGGGACTAATTACAGCAATGTTATTGCTCTGGGCTCTGAAGATTTTCTTAATGATACAGTGCTTAAGATGTCGCAATATTTGAACAGACAGTGGATACTCAGCCTTGTAAACGGTGTTACAGGAAAATCATCAGGTATTACCATTGAGCCAAAGACCGTTGAGGGCAGCTTATTTGATCTGACTAATACACAAATCAAGGTTCTTGAATGGGTGTTTATAGTTATTATTCCTGTGATTGTGCTTGCAATAGGCATAATAATCTGGATAAGGAGAAAGAACAGATAAGGTGATTTTAAATGAATTCTAAAGTAAAGAGTATTATTATATGTGCTGTTGTTATTATCTGTCTTGGTGTTACGTTGCTAGTGCTGACTTTAACAGGAAATAAAGATGATAGCTCAAGTGATATTTCATCAAGTGTGTCTGATAGTGAGAAAACAATACCACTGACAAATGATATTGCAGAAAATTTGGATAAAACCTATGTAAAAACTGTAGAAGTCAAAAATGAAAAGGATAGCTTTACCGTTAATCAGATAAAAAACAAAACTGATGAATGGGAAATAAAGCCGCTCCACGGGATCGAACAGTCAAGCGTAGCTTATTCTGGAATGGCGTCAGTAATCACAAGCCTTTCTGCAACCGATATAGCGGAAGAAAATGCAGAGGATTTGTCTAAATACGGACTTGAAAAAGCCAGTGCTCAGTTTACTGTAACATTCTCTGATGATAATAATACTAAGAGAACTTATTTGATCGGCGATATTGCTCCGAACGGAGACGATTATTATGTGTGCGAAAAGGGCAAAAACACCGTTTATACAGTGGCCTCAGGTGAGCTTTCATATTTCTTCTACACAAAAGAGGATTTTATAGCATTGACAATGCTTGACAAGCCGGCAAGCGACGATGATTATCCCGATTTTATAAGAGAGACTATAACATCAGAATCTCTTGATTATGATATGGTGATTGAAACCCCTGATGATACACTGAGCAGTATGCCGTCAGCTCAGGTTATGACAGAGCCGGTTTACGCATATCTCGATGCGACCAACTCGGCAGAGATAACTCACGGAATATGGGGACTAACGGCGACTTCCGCAGTAGCAGCAAAGCCTGATAAAAAGGATTTTAAGAAATACGGGCTTTTAAACCCTATAACTAAGGTTAAACTTGAAACAAGCGACGGAACATACACTCTTTATATAGGAGATCCTGTTTATGCAAAGGATTCTCAGGGCAAGGAAACCACAACCGTTGAGTCTTACTATACTTATCTGGACGGTGTAAGCGGAAAGGATGTTATATTTAAGGTTTCCGCTGAAAGTCTTCCTTGGGTGGGGGCAGAGCCGCCAGACTTTATTTCGAGTCTGATGACATATAATGCGGCAACCGATTTGAAGTCTGTTGTTGTTGACGACGGAAAGAAAAAGACTGTTTTCAAGCTTAAAGCTGCGATTGATCCTGATGCTCAGGTTGTCGAGGGCGAAGATCCGGAAATGAAGCTTACCTCTGTAAAGCTGAATGGAAAAGAGCTTAATATAGATGTATGGAAAAGCTGGTATCAGGTTCTTCTTCAATGCCCGACCACTGAGGTTTATTTTGAAGAGCCTAAGACAGAGTGCTATCTGACGGTAAGCATTAACAGGAATGACGGCGGCGGAGATGTTTTGAAGTTCTATAAGGACACAAATAGAAGAACTATTGTCAAGCTGAACGGAAAAACAAGCTATCGCATTAAAGCCTCTTATGTAAACAAGCTAGTTTCGGATATGCAGAGATCAATTGAGGGCATGAAAATTCAAACAGATTAGTTTAAACAAAACTAATAATAAGACATTTTTCACATTAAATATTTGTTACAATAGTCTCAGAACACAGAAAGGAGTGAATGGTATGGCTACAAAGAAAAGTGCCTTTTTCACATATAAGGGCTTACCGCTGGTGAGAAAGGGAAAAGAAATCTACTATGGGAATATGACTGATGAAGATGTAGTTATGATACAGATACTTTCCACCGAGAAAATTAACGGTTTAGATGTTGCAAACAAGGTAAGAATTTTCAGAATGGCGACTGATGAAACTCTTCCGCCAAACGAAAGAATTAAGAAAACCGCTGAAAAAAACAGTCTTTATGATGCTCTTGACATAGCGAGCGCATGGCTTTCTGATTATATTAAAAAGTAATTTTAAAATCACACTGCTATAAATTAAGGTATTCCTGAACTAAGGGAATACCTTTTTATATTTCTTTTGAAAAAACTTTCTTGATAAAACCTATTGTTTATGTTAAAATATAGTCAAGAAATGGGGCTTTGCCCGATTTTAAAAAGGAGTATGCGGTTTGTTATATTCAGATTTTTTGTTTATATATGGACTTCTGCCGATAACTATTCTGTTGACCTTTCTTGACAGAAGCACAGAGTATAAAAATCTTATACTAGTTTTGACTTCATTTGTGTTTTTCACCTTTGGCAGACCGATGATTATATGCCTTTTGTTTTTGACAATAATCTTTGATTATTTGTTCGGGCTGGTTTCCGGCTGCGGCAGAAAAAAGTGGCTCAGAGCATTAGGGTTTCTCTGCTCGATCGTGATGAACTCATCCCTCTATATTGTCCTCTGTTGGAACTCTTTGTTCAAAAATTTCGGAGTGGAGCAGTTGACATTTGCAAAAAAGCTTATCCCGTTATGCGTTGCATTTTATTTTATAAAGGGGATTTCATATGTCGGAGATGTATATAAGAAAAGGATAAGCCCTGAGAAAAACATATTCTGTTTGCTTACTTATATGGTAAGCTATCATTTTATGGTAGTAGGGCCTATTGTCAGATACGGAGATATCTCGGATCAGATAAGGCGAAGAACTATAACCGGTCAGAACTTAAATGACGGCCTTAACAGATTTATTATCGGCTTTGCAAAAGTAATGATATTAGGGCTTTCCTTTGAAAAAATAATGACAGCAGGCTTGAATCTGAGTGAGCTGACACCTTTTGGTTCGTGGATAGGAATGTTTGCATTTATCGGGAATATATATTTTCTGTTCACAGGCTATACAGATATGGCTCTGGCGCTTGGAACGCTTAACGGCTTTAAGTATAAAGAGAATTTTTCGCCTATTCATTTAAGCGGATATGTAACAGGCATAGTTAAGGGTTTTAATAAGCTTTTGATTGAGTTTTTTGAAGACTTTCTGATTACCCCTTTTAAAACCGACAAGGGCAAATATATAGCAGGCATTTTGCTTTCAGGAATTTTAATTGGATTATGGTATGGTTTTAGTCAGAATTTTCTGATATTTGGATTGTATTTCGCTTTGATTGTGATAATTGAAAAGCTGTTTTTAAAACGGATTTTGGATAAGCTTCCTAAAATCATAGGTTATATCTATACTTTGCTTGCCGTGTTTATGGGTGCGGCTATTGCGTATTTTTCAAGTCTTGGGGACTTCATGCGTTGGTTCAGGGCTTTATTCGGAATAGGCACAGATTATATGTGGAGCGGTAATATTAGAAACAAAACCCTATCATATCTGTTCCTTGCAATAATAGGTGTGCTGATTATGATTCCTGAATTTAAGAATACTATAAAATCTCAGCTTGAAGCCTTTTCACAAAAGAGTGATAAGAACTACGCAGCACTTAGAATTTCACAAACGGTAGGTATATGTTTGTTACTTGTTATGGCAACAGCGGCAAGCATAACAGCTTAGAATGAATAAAAGGATAAGTTATTAAATGAGTAAAAAGGAAAAAGGAAAACTTAATAATTCTGAGATCAAGGAAAATGACGGCCAGTCTACATTGAAAAACCAAAATCATAAAAAATCTGATGACTATGATTTTGAAAATGCAGTTTATCCCGAGAACTCTTCCTTAACTGTTCCGCCAAAGGAGAATGAAACAGCTTCATTCGAAGGGGATATTGTCATGCGTAAAATCAGTAAGGAGGCTGTTGTTGGGGAATATAACTTTATCAATGTTGCTATTATTTTTATCCTTATAGTTATAATGGGAATTTCTTTTGCTGTTCTCAGAAACACTGATGAATATATTGAAAACGATAATAAAATCTCAACCGAGACGGTTCTGAACGGAAAGTTCACAAAAAAGTTAGCAAACAATTATATGAAAAGGCTTCCCGGAAAACAGCTTTTGTTTGATACAAACAGGGTATTTTCATACGCCTATGGGCTGATAAGTTTTAATGACGAAATGGGCTTTGTTTCTGTCGACACAGGAGAGATTATCGGTATCAAAACCTATGATGAGCCTTTTATGGCGACATTTACAACTGTCCCAACAACTACAACACAATATACGGGCAAAACGACAAACACCACAATAAAGCTAAAGGAAAACCCGTTTGTCGGACCGGGAAAGCTCACCACTACCAAAAAGACTAAGAAAACCACAACAAAGAAAAGCAAAAAGAAAACGACTACAACTACAACTACTAAATTTACAGGTACTACTTGGTCATTTAGGGGAACAACCGGGGTTCAGAACCAAAGCACTGCTACAACAACTAAGGTACTGACTACCCCGTCTGTTAAAACCACAACTGAACCGCCGACAGAAACGGAATATACAGAATATGATGAAGAGCAATAGTTTTAAATATTCCGACGATAATAAAAGATATCATACCTATAATTATTATCTCAGGCATAAGTATGGGAAAAAGGTTTTTAAGGTTCCGCTAAATGTTAATTTCACCTGCCCGAACAGAGACGGCACAAAGGGCGTTGGCGGATGCACCTACTGTTCAAATAAAATGAGCGGAGATTATGCTGGCAACCCTACTTTTACGATTGAAAAGCAATATGATGAGATCAGACAGATACTTTTGAAAAAATGGGATAACGCTAAGTGTATCCCCTATTTTCAGGCAGGAACAAACACATATGCACCGCTTTGTATACAAAAGGAGCTTTTTGAAAGAGCATTGACGTTCAAAGACGCAGTTGGTCTTAATATTTCAACGAGAGCAGATTGCATCAACGAAGAAATAGCTGATATGCTTTATGAGATTTCACGGAAAACCGACCTTGAGGTCGAGCTTGGGCTTCAGACAATTTATGATTCCACGGCCGAGAGGATAAATCGCTGCCACACCTATGAGGATTTTTTAAAAGGCTATAATATGCTTAAAGAGCGTGAAATAGGTACCTGCGTTCATATAATAAACGGGCTTCCGGGCGAGACTAAGGATATGATGCTTGACACTGCTCAGACGGTTGGAGCATTGAAACCTCATAGTATGAAGATTCATCTTCTTTATATAATAAAAGGAACGAAGATGTACGAAGATTTTTTAAACAATGATGTAAGAACGCTTGAAAGGGACGAATATGTTCAGATCGTCTGCGATCAGCTTGAGCGAATTCCTGAAGATGTTGTTATCGAAAGAGTAACGGGCGACGGGGTTAAAGAGGATTTGGCTGCACCTCTCTGGAGCCTTAAAAAGTTTTGCGTTATGAATGAGATAGATAAAGAAATGGCAAGTAGAAATTCATGTCAAGGAATACTTGTCAGGAAAGAATAATATAGTTTAGTGAGGAAAATTCCTATGAAAAAATATCTTGAGATCGGAAAAATTGTTTCAGTTTATGGTCTTAAAGGCGATGTAAAGGTTGAGCCGTGGTGTAATGAGCCTGAGTTCATTTGTGAGTTTGACAGGCTTTATTCTAAGGACGGCAAAAAAGAGTTTGAGGTTGAGCATTGTCGTGTCCAGAAAAATATGGTGATAATGAAGATAAAAGGTATAGATTCTGTCGAGGACGGACAGGCTATGAGAAATAAAATTCTTTTTATAGACAGAGACGATGTCGAGCTCGAGGAGGGATGTTATTTCTTTCAGGACTTAATTGGACTTACCGTTGTTGATATTGATACTCAAAAGATATACGGAAAAATCAAGGACATTTTCCAAACGGGGGCTAATGACGTATACTATATACAATCTATTGATGGAAAGGCATACTATATCCCTGCCATTGGAGATGTTGTTATAAAAACAGATTTGAGTGATGAAAAGATGTATATAAGACCGCTGGAGGGACTGTTCGATGAGGATTGATATAGCAACGCTGTTCCCTGAATTGTGTGAGGCTTATTTGTCTGAGAGCGTTATAGGGCGGGCAAGAGCTAAAGGGCTTTTCGAGGTAAATTGCCATAATATCAGAGATTATACCTTGGATAAGCACAGGCGTGTTGACGACACCCCGTATAGTGAACAAAAGGGAATGTTAATGCAGGCAGAACCTATTTATAGATGCTTTAGGGCAGTAACAGAGGGGCGGAAGCCTCGTGTTATTTATCTTTCGCCTCAGGGCAAGCCGTTTAATCAGCAAAAGGCAAAGGAACTTTCTCAGCTAGACAGCATATTTTTATTATGTGGGCATTATGAGGGTGTTGACAACAGAATAATTGAAGACATTGTTGACGAAGAGATATCTATTGGTGATTTTGTTCTCACAGGCGGAGAGCTTCCTGCGCTGTGTATTGTTGATGCAGTTGTGCGAATGCTTGACGGCGTTTTGTCAAGCCCCGATAATTACGAGGACGAAAGCCATTATAGCGGACTGCTTGAATATCCGCAATATACCCGTCCTGAGGTGTGGCACGATAGACGAGTTCCCGAAATTCTTTTGTCGGGACATCACGCTAACATTGACAAATGGAGGCACGAACAATCGCTTATTGCTACGTTTGAGAAGCGTCCTGATATGATTGATTTTGAAAATCTTTCTGAAAACGACAGGGAATTTTTATCCGATTATCTGACACAAAAGGACGAAAACTCATAGATTTTCTGAGGTTTTTATACCCTCACCACTCGACTTTTTGTGACATAAAGCTTTTGAAAGATAAAATTTATTAAAGTTTTTTGTACAATGTGCATTGTCTGCCGAATTTTTTATGGTTATTTTACACAAATATTTGCGCTTTGATAACGCAGTCTGTAATCAAAAAGCAGAAATTTTGTCTTATTCACCATTTTATCCTGATTTAGCGTTGACTAAGAAAAATAATAGGGTATAATATAATCTATAAAGGGTACAGAATTACTTTTTAAGTAATAATGAAATGGAGAGATATGTAATGTTTGTTAAAGATGTTGTAGTTCAGAATAAGGTTGGTTTGCATGCTCGTCCTGCTACTTTCTTTATTCAAAAGGCAAATGAGTTCAAGTCTTCAATCTGGATCGAAAAAGAGGACAGAAGAGTAAACGCTAAGAGCTTGCTCGGTATTCTTTCACTTGGTATTGTCGGCGGAACAGCTATCAGAATTATTGCTGACGGTGTTGACGAGAAGGATGCAGTAGACGGCTTGGTTGAGCTTGTTGAGAGCGGCTTTACAGAGGAAGTTTAACTCTTTGATTTAATAAACAAATATCGAAAACAAAGCGAGGCATTAAGCTTCGCTATTTTTTTACATAAATTAAGCTTAAAAAAGAGAATTATCAGCAATATGTTGATCAATTTCTCCAAAAAATCTATATTTAAAGGCACTAATAAGGGTATATTCATAAATTATTAACATAAGATCGACGATAATGTGTTACAATTTGTAATATATACAAACAAAAGATGATTTTTTGAAAAGATTTATATGTGCTATCGCTTTTCAACAAAATATCACGGAAATTTTATTGCAAAATCATCATTTTTTTGGTATTATAATAGAGATAGCTTGACCTTTTAGGCATACTAAAATTTATTCAGAGAGGTAAAAAGACATGTCAAACAGATTGTTTCAAAGTGTTATTCACCAAATGAAAGATACAGTAGATTGCGTTATCGGAGTTATTGATGAAACGGCTGCAATAATCGCTTGCTCAGAGCTTTCTAAAATAGGAACCAAAAATGAGTTTGTTTCTCTGGATCTTAACGACTCGCACGAGCTTTTTGTGCGTGACGGATATACCTATAAGCCGTTCGGAACTCATATGAAGCCTGATTTTGCAGTTTTTGTCGAGGGTGTAGATGATATGGCCGCTAAATATGCCAATATCCTTGCAATCTCTCTGTCAAGCTTAAAGCAATATTATGATGAAAAATATGACAGGAACAACTTTATAAAAAATGTTGTACTTGATAATATCCTTCCAGCCGATATTCTGGTAAAGGCAAGAGAACTGCATTTCAATGCAGATGTTTCAAGGGTTGTTCTGCTTATGCGAATTCTTTCATCAAATGATGTTTCGGCTTTTGATGTTATACAAAACCTTTTCCCTGATAAGAATAAGGATTTTGTATTCAATATTTCAGAGTCGGATATAGTGCTTGTAAAAGAGGTTCACGAAGAGATAGAAACAACCGATCTGGAAAAGCTGGCGAAGTCGATTTCCGACACATTAAGCTCTGAGTTTTATACAAGAGTTAATGTTGGTATAGGTACGGTTATTGAGGGAGTAAATGATTTGGCACGCTCTTTTAAAGAGGCGCAGATCGCTCTTGAGGTCGGAAAGGTATTCGACACAGAGAAGACAATCGTATCATATGAAAACTTAGGCATAGCAAGGCTTATCTATCATCTTCCTACAACCTTGTGTGAGACATTCTTAAGAGAGGTTTTCAAAAAAGGCTCTATTGATTCACTTGATCACGAGACGCTATTTACTATTCAGAAATTCTTTGAAAACAACCTCAATGTTTCAGAGACATCAAGAAAGCTTTTTGTCCACAGAAACACTCTTGTATACAGACTTGAGAAAATAAAGAAGCTGACAGGACTCGACTTAAGAGAGTTTGACCATGCAATTATATTCAAGATAGCTCTTATGGTTAAGAAATATCTGTCGGCAAATCCGGTTAAATTTTAATAGTAAAGAATGGTCTTTGTGTAGCATTGCTACAAAGGTTAGTTTAAAGGCGGTGTAGTTTTGGTAGAATTTGATAATGTATCGGTAAGATACTCTTCCGGCGTTGACGCTTTAAATCATGTCTCTCTTAAAATTAACGACGGAGATTTTGCATTTGTAGTCGGTTCGTCAGGTGCCGGAAAATCAACGCTTATCAAGCTTATCTTAAAGGAGATTGACGCTACTGAGGGAACGGTTACCGTAAACGGCTTTAATTTAAGAAAGCTTAAAAGAAGAAAAATACCTAATCTTAGAAGAACATTGGGTATAGTTTTTCAGGACTTCAGACTTATTCCGACAATGACAGTATATGAAAATGTTGCGTTTGTACTGAGAGTTATTGACGCACCTAAAAAATATATAAAGAGCAGAGTGCCATATGTGATTTCACTGGTTGGTCTTGCTCACAAGGCAAAAGCGTATCCCGAACAGCTTTCGGGAGGCGAACAGCAGAGAGTTGCACTGGCAAGAGCCTTAGTTAATGACCCTCAGCTTATCATTGCGGACGAGCCTACGGGAAACATTGACCCTGCACTTTCTTATGAAATTGTAGAGCTTTTAAAGGGAATAAACGAGTGCGGAACAACTATCCTTATGGTTACTCACGAGCATGATATTGTAAGGCACTTCGGAGGAAGAATAATAAACATAAACGCTGGCAGCATTGCCTTCGACGAAACGATAGGAGGGGCAAATGAAGCTAAGTAGTATAAATTATCTTGTCGGCAAGGGCATATCAAGTATATGGAAAAATAAAATGATGTCCTTTGCGTCGTTTTGCATAATGCTTGTATCACTGCTTATGGTTGGGCTGTCTGTTCTGGCATCAATAAACATCAACAAAATCATCAGCGGAATTGAGGGCAAAAACGAGGTTATCGTTGTTATCAAAGACGATACAACTGATGAATATCTCAAAGCACTTGAATCAGGCATAAGCAATATAAACAATGTTGACACAGTGACCTTTTATTCAAGGGAAGAGGCTTGGGAGTCAATGATTAAGAATATGACTCAGGAGGAGCAGGAGCTTTTCCAGTATGCAGAGGGAGATAACCCGCTTCCTGATACATATAAGGTTTCTGTAAAGGACATTGAAAAAATGGCCAATACAACAAACCGTATATCTACTCTTGAGGGTGTTGAGTCGGTTCAGGCATCGAATGAGTTTGCAGATGTATTGATAAGTGTAAGAAATATTTTTTCGGTTATCGCATTAGCTGTTGTAATTGCATTGATTATAGTATGCTTGGTTATCATTTCAAACACGACAAGGACAAGCGTTTTTGCAAGAAGAAAAGAAATCAACATTATGAAATATGTTGGTGCAACAAATAAGTTTATCAAGATACCTTTCCAGATTGAGGGTACTATTGTAGGAATATTTGCTGCAGTAGCAGCATTTATTCTGACACTGTTTGTCTACAAAGGTGCATTCAATCTGTTCCAGGATAATTATCAGATACTGAAGATTCTGGGAGTTAATTCTCTCTATTCATTCAGGGATATATTTATTCCTGTCGGCGTTGCTTATCTTATTGCGGGTGCGGTTATCGGATTTATCGGAACAACAATCAGCACAAGCAAGTATGTTAAGGTATAATAACCTCAAAGCATTTCTACAGAAAGGTATACAATGAATAAATGCATTGCAGGAAATCAAAGATTTCCCCTTTGAGAACATTGTATCATAAATTTAAGGCTTCGCATATTTCTTTGCATATGCAAAGCTGTGAAACTTCGTTTCAAAAAATTATGATATAGTTTAAAAGATATAATATAGAACAAAAGGCATTTTGCTTTAAGTTAAGAAGGGCACAAAATGAAAGCACAAAGACTTATTAAAAGAGCTTTTACTTGTATAATAGCGTTAGCTTTAAGTTTCGGGATTTTCTCTCAGATTTCGTCTAGCAATTTTGAAACCTCTGCTTCTAAAGTTTCGGAGGCAAAGGAAAAGGTTGAGGAATATCAGGCTCAGCAGGACGAATATGACAGGCAGATAAAAGAAACCGAGGACGATATAGCTAAGGAAGAGGAAAATCAAAAGGCTATCAAGAAACAGATGAATACTATTCAGAAGACTATTCAGAGTCTGGACGAGTATATCTCTGAGCTTCAGGCGAACATTGATAACCTTAACACTCAGATTGACGAAACCCAGACGCTTGTAGATGCAAAAAAAGCTGAAATTGATTCGGGAATAAATGACTTCAAGAAAAGACTTCGTGCAATGTATATTGCAGGAAATGATTCATACACGTCGATAATACTCGGTGCAGAGGATTTTTATGATGTGCTGATGAAGGTTGAGCTTGTTAAAAGGGTTGCCGACCACGACAATAAGATTATAGATAAGCTTATTGCAGTAAAAGACGAGTATGAGGCGTCGAAGGAAAAGCTTGAGGGTCAAAAGGCTCAGGTTGAAAGCGAAAAAGCTACATATGACAAGCAAAAGGAAAAGAAAAAACAGCAAAGAGAAAAGCTGAAAAAAATATATGCAAAGAGTAAAGAGGCTCAACAGGCTTTAGAGAAGGACAAGGCTATCTATAAGAAAAAGAAAAAACAGATAGCAGAAGAGCAGGCAGGGGCAGAGGCTCAGTGGGAAAAGCTTGTTGAAGAGGCAAGACAGCGTGCTGCAGCAAGAGAGGCTGCAAGAAAGGCTGCATTGCAGAACGATACTCCGAGCGGAAATACTGCCAGAACTGATGGTGGATCCTCTACTGTTACAGGAAACTTTATTTGGCCTGTCCCGGGATTTTATAATATCACATACGGAGTTGGCTGGCGTTGGGGTGCTTATCATGCCGGTATAGATATATCCTCAAGCGGAATCAGAGGTGCTCAGATTGTGGCTTCTGATGCAGGAGTAGTTGTTCAGGCTGAAAACTCTTGCCCTCACGACTACGGCAAAAGCGGAAGCTGCGGTTGCGGCGGAGGCTACGGCAGATATTGCATTGTCGATCACGGAAACGGATATATGACGCTTTATGGACATATGGAAAACTGTATAGTCAGCGTGGGCCAGAGCGTAAATCAGGGGGAGACCTTGGGCTATGTTGGTTCTACGGGTTTCTCGACCGGTGCACACTGCCACTTTGAGGTAAGACTAAACGGAGTTGCACAGAACCCTGAAAACTATGTATAAATTTATATTTATATAAAGATAGTCAGAATCGCTTTTTCAGCGGTTCTGACTGTTTATGTGGTACAGTTGATTATTTACTTGAACGAGTTGATGAAAAATAAAAAAGTTTTATAGAAAGGCATAGTGATTTATTATGAATAAGGAGAATTTAAGCGTGTTTCCTGTTGGGGAAAAGAACGAAGCATTTGCAAAGTATTTTGTAGGTCAGAGCTATTTGAATATGCTGACTACTGAAGGCGTTTCCATAGGCAATGTTACGTTTGAGCCGGGCTGTCGAAACAACTGGCATATTCATCACAAGGGCGGTCAAATTTTACTTGTTACCGCAGGAAGAGGCTATTATCAAGAGTGGGGGAAGCCTGCGCAGGAGCTCAAGCCCGGAGATGTGGTGAACATTCCGCCTGAGGTGAAGCACTGGCACGGAGCTGCGCCTGACAGCTGGTTTGCACATCTTGCTGTAGAAGTGCCGGCAGAGGGAGCTTCTAATGAGTGGCTTGAACCTGTTGACAGTGAGGAATACAATAAATTAAAATAAATAAAACCGGAGGGTAAGCGCCTTCCGGTTTTTTAATATAATATGTTTTCTGGATAATTAGACTTCCAATATGTAATCGGGATAAGAATTTTCTTCAGCAGAAACAACCACAGATTTTGAGTAGTCAGTGATACCTCTTCCCACATTAGGAACAAACTTTGAGTAAACCAAATCAGCAGAGAAAAGGAATATAAGCGTTATACAGCATAACAATACAGTTCTGTGAGAAAGCTTTTTTATCATATCGTCAAGCATTGGTCCGAGGAAATAAACACCCAAGCATCCGCCCAATCCGAAGAAAATTGCACTGAGCAGACAAACTCTTCCGTTTATATTCAATATGTAATTGCTGTAATCCCACCAACGAGTGTTTCGGGTATATTCAAAAAACCAGCTTGTTGCGTATTCAATAATGGAAGAAAGAATAGCAATCACAAAAAATGCATTAACCGGATTTTTAAGAATCTTTTTAGGAATAAACAGTGCAAGCAAACCACCGAAGCCGTATATCGGAAGCCAAGGTCCGAAAAGCATTCCTCTGTTGGCAAATTTTCCGTCCATAAGCAATTGAAGAAGGGATTCCCATAGCCAACCGAAAAACGAAAAAGCGAAAAAAATTAGCACGATTGAGATAAAACTGTACTTTCTTATATATGTCCGCTTAAGCCGTAGATGCTTGAACCTGAATCGCTCGTTCAAAGGAAGCTCTAATGTTGAATTCTGACAGTCAAGGGATAAAAATTCCTTATCATCATCGTTATTGATAATCATAAATAAGCCTCCTTTTATTTTCATAAAATAATTATACCATAAAAATTGCAATTTTGCAATAATTTGTCGAGCAATATTTCATATAATAAAGCAAAAATGAAATTGTTTATCACGACTTTGTATATTATATTCTGAATTTTTAGGATATGTTCTTTTAAACATATAAATCAACTGAGTAAAATTTCCAAAAGCGTACGGGTAGTGAATATGTAATAGTGAAGAAGTAAAAATCGAAATCCTTCAATATAAGAATTTCGATTTTGGTCTGCCCAGCGAGAATCGAACTCACATCAAAGGAGTCGGAGTCCTTCATTTTATCCGTTAAACTATGGGCAGAAATTGATATCCACCGAAAGCCAACTTTTCGGTGGATAATTTTTATCTTATTTTGCTTCCGACAGGAATACTCTCATCAGGGAATATAACGCCTGCAGAGCCATCAGGCATATCAGCGGCACAAATCATTCCGTTAGACATTTCTCCGCAAAGCTTTACAGGTTTAAGGTTTGCAACAACGATAACCTTTTTACCTATCAAATCTTCAGGAGTGTACCACTCTGAAATTCCCGATACAACTTGTCTTCCGCCTCGTCCGTCATCAAGCTGAAGCTTTAACAGCTTTTTTGAACGCTTAACCTTTTCACATTCTAAAACCTTTGCAACGATAAGCTCGACTTTGGAAAAATCGTCTATCGTTATTTCAGGAAGGGTCTCAGCCTTCGGTTTTTCATCAGCAGGAGCGTTGTTTTTAATAATATTGTTAAGCTCGTCAATTTCCTTTTCGACATCAATTCTTGGGAAGAGTACCTCGCCCGGATTTACTTCAACATCAAGAGGTAATGCTCCGAACTTCTTTGCGTTTTCATAAGTTGCATAGTCTGACGCACCGATTTGTTCTAAAGCCTTTGGCATTGTTACAGGCATAAAGCAGGACAAAAGCGTAGATGTAATTCGGATAGCCTCTAAAAGGTTGTATAAAACCGTTGCAAGTCTTGCTCTTTTTGATTTGTCTTTAGCGAGGATCCAAGGAGTTGTTTCATCAATATATTTATTTGCCCTTGAAATGACATTGAAAATTTCTGCAAGTACATTGTTAAGCTCTGTCTTGTCTATTAGAGCGTCGGTCTTTTCACACAAGCTCTCGCACATTGAAATCAGCTCTTCATCGAATTCTCCGCTTTCACGGTCTGTTATCAGCTTTTTGTCAAAGTATTTGTTTACCATCGCAACTGTTCTTGAAACTAAATTTCCGTAATCGTTTGCAAGGTCTGAATTGATGCGGTTTATCATAATTTCATTTGAGAAGGAGCTGTCAGCGCCGAGAGCCATTTCTCTTAATATGCTGTAGCGTATAGCGTCGGCACCATAGCGTTCACCGAGAATGAACGGGTCGATCACATTGCCGAGCGATTTGCTCATCTTCTGTCCGTTAAATGTTATCCAGCCATGAACTGCCAGATGCTTTGGAAGGGGCAGTTCAAGTGCCATAAGCATAGCTGGCCATATAATTGCGTGAAATCTCATTATATCCTTAGCAACCATATGAACATCTGCCGGCCAGAATTTGTCATAGTCATTATATTCATCATTGTAAAAGCCAAGTGCTGTAATATAGTTAGAAAGTGCGTCTATCCATACATAAACAACATGACCTTCGTCAAATGTAACAGGTATTCCCCATTTGAAGGTAGTTCTTGAAACGCATAAGTCTTCAAGACCGGGCTTTATAAAATTATTTACCAGCTCAACCGCTCTGGATTTAGGCTGAAGATAATCTGTTTCGGTAAGAAGCTTCTCAATCCTGTCAGCAAAAGGCGACATCTTGAAAAAGTATGCTTCCTCCTTAGCTTCGGTAACTTCACGGCCGCACTCAGGACATTTTCCGTCGACAAGCTGTGAATCAGTCCAGAAGCTCTCACAGGGAGTGCAGTATTTACCGCTGTATTCTCCTTTGTAGATATAGCCTCTATCATAAAGCTCTTTAAAAATTTTTTGAACGCTTTTGATGTGGTAATCGTCGGTAGTTCTGATGTATCTGTCGTAGTCGATATTCATAAATTTCCAAAGTTTTTTAAATATTTCAACTATCTCATCAACATATTCTTTCGGAGTAACGCCCTTTTCTGCGGCTTTTTGTTCAATTTTAAGTCCGTGTTCATCCGTTCCTGTCAGAAACATAACATCTCTGCCCTGCATTCGTCTGTAACGTGCAATAGAATCGCACGCAACTGTTGTATAGCAATTACCGATATGCGGATTGCCTGACGGATAATAAATAGGTGTTGTGATATAATATGGCTTTGACATATTATCCTCCTCCTTTTCTGTAATAATATTATTTGATATACAAATTATTATATAACATTTATTCGGTAAAATCAAGTAAAATAACCTATATTAAGCATTCATTTCACAAGAGATAAAAAAATGCAGCACCATTTGGCACTGCAACAAAATAAAAAAACTATGTGTAGAACAAAAGAAAGGAGACAACAAAACGAATGTTAATTTAAAAATAAATTAACATCAAGTGTTATTATAGTACAGCAAGCAAAATAAGTCAAGAAAATATTCAATTTTTAACCAAATTGTATTCTATTTTGTAACCATTAAGCAATAAACAGTGAAAATATTACAGATTTATTGCCGACATAGAAAAAAGAGAGCTTAATTTCTGTTAATTGCAATTTGCAAACCCTGATAAATTGCAAAAAACATTTTTTAAGCTCTCTTTTATCTTTCCAAAAAAGTTAAGTTATCCTTAACGGCTTGTTTGAGTCTCGGAAATAAGACTTTCTCTTTTGAAAAATAATGATATGCACCATAATGCTGAAATAGCAATTAGTACATATATGATTCTGCTGATGATTGCGGCAGAGCCTCCGAATAGGAATGCTACAAGGTCAAACTCGAAGATTCCAACCAATCCCCAGTTGATACCGCCTATAATCAACAGAAGCATAGCAATTTTATCTAGTATCATAAAACACCTCCGACACAAAACTCTTTAATGTTTTGTGTGTAATCTTATTATGTCTCTGAGGATCTCAAATATTCATTTATAATAAAAAAATTATAAATATCTATTAAAGTGTATGTGCTAAAATGATATGACCCAATAAAAAAGAGAAGTAACTTCAAAATATGGTATAATGAAGATGCCAAAA